>DATFCF010000400.1:0-2228 GCA_035253445.1 Mycobacterium sp. | reverse complement strand
TCGAACCGGTGGCGCGGGCCAAGTAGATGGTTTCGCCGCGGAAGCGCGGGGTCCAGCCCGACGTCCACAACACCGCCTTCTTGCCATCGGCGGTCGGCACCACCGGCTTCCACGGGTTCTTGATCAGACCGCCGATGAAAGCGACCAGCGTTCCGGCGCCGAACGCACCGAGGCCGATGCCCAGCGAAAGGCCAATCAGTTTGCGTCGCTTGAGGGTTGAGGTCTCCAGTGCGTCGGTGAGGTTGGCCGCGATGGTCTTGCGGTGCAGTTCGGGGGAGCGGCCGTCGTGACGGTCCTGGATCGAGACCTCTTCGGGAATGAACTTCTTCTGGAATATCACCGCGCCGGCCCCGATGGCCAGGATCGACAATCCGAACAGCAGACCGTAGAGCGGTGTGGCCAGCGAGTAGATGAACTCGCCCTCCGAGCCGTAGGGCTTGTACTCCCAGGGCCAGAACAGGAACACCACTAGCAGTGCCAGACCTGAAAGGCCGCCCAGCAGAAGCCAATACGCCACCGTGCGCTCGGTGCGCTTCTCGGCCTTGGTGCCGGGAACCGGCCAGCGGTCTTCCTTGTAGACGATCTCGACGCCGTCGAGCTTGCCGCCGAGTTCGAGCAGCTGCTCGCGTGACATCGATGCCAGTTCGGCGTCGGTGGGCTCACCGGGGATGCCCTTCTGGCCCGGTGTGTCTGTGCCCTTGATGTCGCTGTCGCTCATGCCCGAGATCCGATCCACAGTGCCGCACCGATGATGGCGACCATCCCGATAATCCACATCGCCATGCCTTCTGGGGCAGGGCCGAAGCCACCGAGTCCGTACCCGCCGGGGTTGGGTGTCGCTGCGGCCTCCCGGACGTAGGCGACGATGTCGCGCTTCTCGTCCGGTGAGAGCTGGCGGTCGGAGAACTTCGGCATGTTCTGCGGGCCGGTGAGCATCGCGGTGTAGATCTGTGGCGGGCTGGCGTCACTCAGGTCGGGTGCGTACTTGCCCGACGACAGCGCGCCACCCTTGCCGGTGAAGTTGTGGCAGGAGGCGCAATTCAGCCGGAACAGGTCGCCGCCGCGGGCCACGTCGTCACCGAGCAGCGACTCTTGGGCGATGTGCCCGTTCTCGTCGCGCGGGACCGTCGGTCCGCCACCATTTGCCTGCACGTAGGCGCCGAGCGCATCGGTCTGCGCCTCGTCGAATTGTGGAGGTTTCTTCTCGGCTTGAGCCTCACCGCGCATCGCAGGCATGCGGCCGGTGGACACCTGGAAGTAGACGGCGGCTTCGCCGACGCCGATCAGGCTGGGTCCGCGGTCAGGCACGCCCTGCAGGTTGACGCCGTGACAGCTGACACACGACGTGTCGAACAGCTGCTTGCCTGTTCGCAACAGCGCCGATTGTGACTCATCCGCGACCGCCACTTGCGGCGACGGCGTCAGGGTGGCCGCCAGGCCACCGGCGACGGCCAGTCCGATCAGCAGCAGCAGTGCTGCCGACAGGCGCCGGCGCAGCCGACGTTGTTTGACAGTCGCCGGCCTTCCGGCTCCGGGCGCCTTGTCGGTCATCGAACCCCTTCTCATCGAACGAAGTAAATGACGGCGAACAGCGCGATCCACACGATGTCGACGAAATGCCAGTAGTACGAGACGACGATCGCGGCGGTGGCCTGGGCGGGCGTGAACTTGCTCATCCTCGTGCGGGCGAGCAGGAAGATGAAGGCGATGAGCCCGCCGATCACGTGCAGCCCGTGGAATCCGGTCGCCAGATAGAACACTGAGCCGTAGGCGCTGCTCGAGATGGAGGTGCCCTCGCTGACGAGCTGGATGTACTCGTAGCCCTGGCCGAGCACGAAGAAAAGGCCCATCACGAACGTGACGACATACCAGCGCCGCAGCCCGAATACGTCGCCGCGCTCGGCGGCGAACACACCCATCTGGCAGGTGAACGACGAGGCGATCAGCACCAGCGTCACCGGCACGGCCTGAACAAGATTCAGGTGGGTGGGTGCGGGCGGCCAGTCGCCGCCGGCCTGGGCGCGCGCGGTGAAGTACATCGCGAACAGTCCAGCAAAGAACATCAGCTCACTGGAAAGCCACACAATGGTGCCGACACTGACCATATTGGGTCGGTTCAGCGAATGTACTCGCGACGTGATTGCGGTTCCCGAGGTGCCTACAGCGCTCGTCACAGTGCAAGTATGACGCTTTGTAGTTGTTGAACTCCACCCGGGTCGAGCAATTCG
>DATFCF010000399.1:0-11629 GCA_035253445.1 Mycobacterium sp. | reverse complement strand
TCGGACTACCTTGCGGGACGGGCATTTTCCTTCATCTCGGCGATCGACTCGATCGGCGCCGTACCGCCGATCAACGAATCGCACGTCGAGATGGATGCGGCCTGGGCGCTGTACGAGGCCTACATCAAACTGCTGACCGGTGAGGTGGACACCGCACTGGTCTACGGGTTCGGCAAGTCGTCGGCAGGGACATTGCGCCGGGTGCTCGCACTGCAGACCGACCCGTATTCCGTTGCGCCGCTTTGGCCCGATGCGGTTTCCATCGCCGGGCTGCAGGCGCGGTTCGGCCTCGACGCCGGCAAGTGGACCGCCGAGCAGATGGCGCAGGTGGCGTTGGACTCGTTCGCGGTGGCCCAGCGCACCGACTCTGAGGCCCCGGCCAAGAGCATCGACGAATTGCTGGCGAGGCCCTTCTTCGCCGACCCGTTACGCCGCCACGACATCGCACCGATCACCGACGGCGCATCGGCCATCGTGCTGGCCGCCGGCGACCGTGCCCGTGAGCTTCGCGAAAACCCCGCCTGGATCACCGGTTTCGAGCACCGCATCGAAACGCCCGTGCTCGGTGCCAGGGACCTGACCGAATCGCCGTCGACCGCGGCCTCGGCCAAGGCGGCGACGGGAGGTGACGTCGGCTCGATCGACGTCGCCGAGATCTACGCGCCGTTCACCCATCAGCACCTGATCCTCACCGAGGCGATCGGGCTACCGTCATCGACAAAGGTGAACCCGTCGGGCGGCACGCTGGCGGCCAACCCGATGTTCTCGGAGGGCCTGGAACGCATCGGCTTCGCCGCGCAACACATCTTCAACGGTTCCGCACAGCGGGTGCTGGCCCACGCCACCAGTGGTCCTGCGCTGCAACAGAATCTCGTGGCGGTCCTGGAAGGAAAGAACTAGTGGCGGGGCAACTGGCCGCGGTGCTGGGCACCGGGCAGACGAAGTACGTCGCGAAGCGGCAGGACGTCTCGATGGCCGGCCTGGTCCGCGACGCCATCGACAAGGCACTGGCCGATTCGGATTCGACGTTCGACGACATCGACGCTGTGGTGGTCGGCAAGGCGCCGGACTTCTTCGAGGGCGTGATGATGCCCGAGCTGTTCCTTGCCGACGCCGTTGGCGCCACCGGCAAGCCTCTGATCCGCGTGCACACTGCGGGGTCGGTGGGAGGTTCGACCGGCGTCGTGGCGGCCAGCCTCGTTCAGTCGGGCAAGTACCGCCGGGTGCTGGCGATGGCCTGGGAGAAGCAGTCCGAGTCGAATGCCATGTGGGCGTTGAGCATTCCGGTGCCGTTCACCAAGCCGGTGGGTGCCGGTGCCGGCGGCTACTTCGCCCCGCACGTGCGTGCCTACATTCGCCGGTCGGGTGCGCCGACGCACATCGGCGCCATGGTGGCGGTCAAGGACAGGCTCAACGGCGCCAAGAACCCGCTGGCGCATCTGCATCAGCCCGACATCACCTTGGAGAAGGTGCTGGGTAGCCAGATGCTCTGGGACCCCATCCGATTCGACGAGACGTGTCCCTCGTCTGACGGCGCATGCGCGTTGGTGATCGGCAACGAGGAGATCGCGGACAACCGCGTCGCCGACGGCCACCCGGTCGCGTGGATCCATGCGACGGCGTTGCGCACCGAGCCGCTCGCGTACTCCGGCCGGGATCAGGTCAACCCGCAGGCCGGCCGCGACGCCGCCAAGGCACTGTGGAAATCGGCCGGCATCACCAGCCCGATCGACGAGATCGACGTCGCCGAGATCTACGTGCCGTTCTCCTGGTTCGAGCCCATGTGGCTGGAGAATTTGGGCTTCATGCCCGAGGGCGAGGGCTGGAAACTCACCGAGGCCGGCGAGACCGCGATCGGCGGACGCATCCCGTTCAACCCGTCGGGCGGTGTGCTGTCGTCGAATCCGATCGGCGCCTCGGGCATGATCCGCTTCGCCGAGGCGGCGATCCAGGTGATGGGCAAGGCGGGCGAGCACCAAGTACCCAATGCCCGCAAGGCTTTGGGCCACGCCTACGGCGGCGGATCGCAGTACTACTCGATGTGGGTCGTGAGCTCAGAAAAGCCAGTGGACAAGTCCTCATGAAGTACACCTGCAGCGTCGCGATGGGCCCCGTGGAAGAGTTGATCGAACTCGCCAAGACCGCCGAGGATGTCGGCTTCGACGCGATCGCGCTGCCGGATTCGCTGTTCTACATGGAGCAGCAGTCGACGGACTACCCGTACACCCCCGACGGCTCACGGATGTGGAATGCCGACACTCCGTGGGTGGACCCGCTGATCGCCGCGGGTGCGATGGGTGCGGTGACGTCGACGCTGCGGTTCTACACCAACGTGATGAAGCTGGGTTCCCGCAACCCGTTGCTGCTCGCCCGTCAGGTGGGATCCGTCGCCAACCTGACCAACAACCGCTTCGGGTTCGGCGTCGGAATCGGCTGGGCACCAGAGGAGTTCGAATGGTGCGGTCAGCCCTACGCCAAGCGCGGAAAGCGCGTCGACGAGATGATCGAGGTGATCAAGCTCGTCCTTGGCGGCGGCATGGTCGAATTTCACGGCGAGTTCTACGACTTCGACAAGCTGCAGATGAGCCCGGCGCCGACCAAGCCGGTGCCGTTCTACGTCGGCGGCCACACCGAGGTGGCTTTGAAGCGGGCAGCACGGGTCGGTGACGGTTGGACCAGCGCGATGATGACCGGCGACGAGTTGGCCCAGACCATTGGCAAGCTGAACGAACTGCGCGCCGAACATGGCAGGGCCGACGAGCCATTCGAGTTCCAGGCCGTCTGCGTCGACAAGTTCGGCGTCGACGGGCATCGCGAACTCGCCGAGGTGGGCGTCACCGACAACATCGTGATCCCATGGCTTTTCGAGGGCTTGAACTTCGACGCACCGCTGGAGAAGAAGAAGGACTCGCTCAAGCGATTCGCCGACACCTATATCCACTCGGGATGGCAGCAATGACCGACTCACCGGTTCATGTTGCGGGCAAGCGCTCGCGGGAAGCCGCCATGGCCCACGACAAGCAGGCGTGGCTGGACAACTTCGCCGACGACGCGGTGGTCGAAGACCCGATCGGACCGTCGCACTTCGACCCGCAGGGCAACGGGCACCGCGGCAAGGCGGCGATCGCGGCGTTCTACGACAACGCCATCGCGCCCAGCGAGTTGACGTTCAACTTCGAGAAGACCTATCAGTGCGGTGACGAGGAAGCCAACGTCGGCAACATCGTGATCCGGGCCGCCGGATACGAAGTCACGGCCGAGGGCGTGTTCACCTACCGCGTCAACGACGACGGCAAGATCGTCGCGCTGCGCGCCTATTGGGAAGTCGACAAGGCGACTGCGAGCGCCCGCAAGATCTGAGGGTTCATCGGGAGAAACGGTCCGCGGCCGCGGCGACAAGGCCTAACGTCAACCGTTTCGTGCGCCGGGCGGCATCGTTGAGCACCTTTTTTCCCACGCCGGCGGTTCGGAGCGCGACGTCATCGCCAACCCGGACCGTGCCGCCGGAATCGACACCGCAATAGACGCCAAGGCAGCGCTGCGCTCGAACAGCCACCGCTTTGGTGATGCGGCGGTCGACCTCGATTCCGGGTTGCGCGCGGCTCGGCACAACGCAGCGAACCGTCGGCATCATCACGTCGAGAACTGCCTTGCCGACCACGACTCGCGCTCCGGTCCAATGCGACTCCGGCAGTCCGTCGCCTGGATCATCAAGCGCCAGTAGCACATTCGGCCGGAATCGGCGCACATCCAATTCACCACCGATTTCCTCGCCGATGGTCGCCAGGCTGGTCTGGGTCAGCACATGCACGGGAGCCAAGTCGACGAACATCCCGGGCGGGGTGGAGTAGCGCGTGAAGTTGACCATGTCTGAGACCCGCACCATCGACAGATCGGGCAGCTTCTCGCCCTCGGCGACGCCGAAGGCGGCGCGAAGCCACTCCGGCGACCTCGCATCGGCGCGCCCTTCGCGATTCAGCCGGTGCAGGCTGGTGTCCTCGACCGGCGGCAGCGGAGTCAATTCGACATCGCGGCCCGCCAGTTCGGAGAGCTTCGCGTGCACGCCACCGTCGCTGCTGGACAGGGCAACGCCGTCGGGAAAGGTGATCTCGATCTCGGGCGCGTTGCCCGGTCCCGCATCCGACGGAACGGGCCGCGGGTATCGAGCCGTCGCGGTCAGCAGTACAGGGAGTTGCCGGGCAGAAACAGTGACGTCGCGTTCGAGATCGCGAACGGCCCATAGCCGATCGCCCAGCACGCCGCGAGGACCGATGTCGGCACGCTCGATCTGCTCACCGCCAAGGGACTTCACCGGATAGCGCCATAACTGAGCGACATGCCCGATCGTCATGCCGCTACGGTACGGGGCACCACTAGGTAATCGGCTGCAAACCTGTCATGTACCGGCGGGCCAGATCCTGGTAGGCACCCGGGTTGCCGTTGACCCACATCTCGGCCCCTGTGCCCGCGATCGGGCCCCGGACCTTGGCCGGCGCTCCGGTCACCAACACCTCGGCGGGGATCTTCGTGCCTCCGACCACCAGCGAATGCGCCGCGACGAGGCTGCGCGCCCCGATGACCGCGCCGTCGAGCACGGTGGCGTGGTTGGCGAGGACGGCTTGAGCGCCGATATGTACGCCGTGCACGACGCAGCCGTGCGCCACGGTAGCGCCGGGCCCGACGTCGACCGGGATGCCAGGAGGAGCGTGCAACACACAGCAGTCCTGCACGTTGGCGCCCTCGCGGACGACGATCGGGGCGAAATCGGCCCGAAGCACCGCGTTGAACCACACCGATGCACCCGCCTCGACATGCACATCACCGACCAATGTGGCGGTGGGGGCTATGAACGCACTGGGATCGATCGTCGGTGATCGTCCCTCGAAGGAGTACGACGGCATCGTCTAGATATACCGCAGGTAAAACGGGTTTAGATTGCGCACGGAGCGGCAAAAACTGTAACGTGTTCTAGTTGGAGACACCGAAACGGGAGGCCCACCGTGAGTACCGAAACCGCAGGCGTTCGCGAGATCGACACCGGCGCACTGCCGGACCGGTACGCGCGCGGCTGGCACTGCCTGGGCCCGGTGACGGATTACCTGGACGGCAAACCGCACGGCGTCGATGCCTTTGGCACCAAGCTGGTGGTGTTCGCCGACTCCAACGGCGACCTCAAGATCCTCGACGGTTACTGCCGACATATGGGCGGTGACCTGTCTCAGGGCGAGATCAAGGGCGACGAGGTGGCCTGCCCGTTCCACGACTGGCGCTGGGGCGGCGACGGCAAGTGCAAGCTGGTGCCCTACGCCAAGCGCACCCCGCGGTTGGCCCGCACCCGGTCGTGGACCACCGACGTGCGCAGCGGACTGCTGTACGTCTGGCACGACCACGAGGGCAACCCGCCGCCACCCGAGGTCCGGGTCCCGGAGATCCCCGAGTTCTTCACCGACGAGTGGACCGACTGGCGCTGGAACTCGATCCTGATCGAGGGCGCGAACTGCCGCGAGATCATCGACAACGTCACCGATATGGCGCACTTCTTCTACATCCACTTCGGTTTGCCGACGTACTTCAAGAACGTGTTCGAGGGTCACATCGCCTCGCAGTACCTGCACAACGTGGGCCGGCCGGACGTGAACGACCTGGGCACGTCCTATGGCGAGGCACACCTGGATTCCGAGGCGTCCTACTTCGGCCCGTCGTTCATGATCAATTGGCTGCACAACAACTACGGCGGCTTCAAGGCCGAGTCGATCCTGATCAACTGCCACTATCCGGTGACGCAGGATTCGTTCGTGCTGCAGTGGGGTGTCATCGTCGAGAAGCCCAAGGGCCTTGACGAGGCGACGACCGAGAAGCTGGCGCGCGTGTTCACCGACGGCGTCAGCAAGGGCTTCATGCAGGACGTCGAGATCTGGAAGCACAAGACGCGGATCGACAACCCGCTGCTGGTCGAAGAGGACGGCGCGGTGTATCAGATGCGCCGGTGGTATCAGCAGTTCTACGTGGATGTTGCCGATGTCACGCCCGATATGACCGACCGCTTCGAGATCGAAGTCGACACCACCGCGGCGAACGAGAAGTGGCATGTCGAGGTCGAGGAGAACCTCAAGCGCCAGGCCGAAGAGAAGGAAAAGGCGGAACAGACTCTGTCATGAGTTCGCGCGAAGAAGCACCAGACGCCGACCGGCTGGCCCGGTCGATGCTGATGCTCTACGGCGCACACGACGACGATGATCACGAGCATGCCAGCAACGGCGACAGCAAGGGATCTTGGTCCAAGGCACCGGCGTTCGACCCCGACCGTGCGGCGGCCATACGCGAGGCCACCCAACGGGATCGCGAGCGCTACCTGACGTCTGGCCTGGTTTCGGTCGACTGCCGGTTCTGTCATGTGGCGGTCGACGTGAAAAAGCTCGGGCCGGGGCACACAGCGGTGCAGTGGAACACCGAGGCATCGCAGCGCTGCGCCTACTTCGCCGAAATCCGGGCCTCCGGCGGAGAGCCTGCCCGCACCAGGTCATGCCCCAAGCTGGCCGACAGCATCAAACACGCTGTCGCCGAAGGCTGTTTGGAGGAAGTGTCGTCCGCCCCCTCCCCCGGCGACGGCTAGATTTTCCCGCGCGAGCAGACTGACAGCCATGCGCAAACGGGTGCCGGCAGTTCTGCTTGCTGTCGCCCTCGCGGCCTGCACGCGCGTGGTTGCCCCGCCTCCGGCGACGGTGCTGCCGGTGGCGCCGATCGCCGCCGGCCAGGTGCGCGACCTGTTGAGCCCGAACGTCGGGGCGTCGGACGGCAACCTGTTTGTCACCGTCGAGCCGGAGAATTGCACCGGTGTCGCCAGGGAAGTGGATCCGCCCTTCATCTTCGACCACGACCCGGCGGCACACGATGGTGGACATTGGGCCGTCGATGACCGGCAGGTGGTCGTCGAGGAAATGGTTGGCGTCTACCACGCCGCCTTTGACCCGAAGGAAGCGCTCGCGGCGGCGAAGAGGACCATCGAATCCTGTCGGGGCATTCCGTTCACAGTCACCACGATGCGAGGCCGCGAGCACACCTTCGAGCTTGCGCCCCTGGTGGATTCCGGGTCGCCCGACATCATGCTGTGGTCGTTTCGTGCCGTGGACTGGGCGTGCGACAGCGCGTTCGTCGCCGCGCACAACGCGGCGATCGAGATCTCGACGTGCGGACCCGTCAACGGATACGACGTGCTATCACTGGCTCAGGAAGCGCTGGACCGCGTTGAGGCACTGGCCAATACGACAGCCTGAGATGTCACAACCCCCTGAAGCGGTCCTTGACCTGCTCGGCGGTCAGCCCGTAGTCGGCCAGTGAATAGGTGTGCTTCGGCGCCCGCGGGCCCTGCTTGCTCTCTTCGTGGCTGGCTACCATAGCTGCGCGGGACGCGTCGGTGACCTCGATACCGAAGTGGCCATAGATGCGCTCCACCTCCGCAACGGGATCGTCGATGAAGGCGAAGTAATCCATGTCGTAGAACTGAGCCGGATTGCGTTTGGCCCGTTCAGCATTGAACAGTTCCAAACCTCGCGACCACGTCTCGAGGGAGTCGCGGCCGATCGTCTCACCGACGAACGCGTTGGACCAGCCCTCGGTGGTGTGCTGCGCTAGCGAACACATCGACGCCATGATGGTCTCGGCGGGCCGGTGGCACTGGATCACCAGCGCGTCGGGATAGGTCGTGAACAACGCGTCAAGCGCGAACAGGTGACTCGGGTTCTTCAGCACCCAGCGCTTCTCGGCATCGTTGAGCCCGATCAGCGCAAGGTTGCGGCGGTGCCGCTGATAAGACTTGGTCCAATCCTGCTTGGCCAGCCACCGGGCATAGGTCGGAACGTGCGCGAGCGTCTCGTAGGACACCGAGTGCAACGACTGGCGAAGCAGCTGCCAGCACTCCTCCACCTCGTCGGCGGTCATGTAGTGCAGGCCCGTGTAGTCGGGATTCTCCTCGTGCGCCTTGGTGAACTGGGCATCGAGTTGGGCGAAAACCGGATTGTCAGACCAGGTTTCGCGCGGCGGGCGAGGCTGCGGGAACTCGGCGAGCCACAGCTCCAAGCCTTGATGGCGTGGGTCGGCGGCCAGCAGCCGGTGCAGCGCGGTGGTGCCCGTGCGAGGCAGGCCGGTGACGAAGATCGGCCGTTCAATCGCCACGTCGGCATGCTGCGGGTACTGCTTGAACGCGGCCTCTGAAACCAGCCGGGCGACCAGCGCGTTGCGAACGAAGAACCGCTGCATCTTGCTGCCGATCTCGGTCAGGTCGGCGTCGCGCTGGTACGCGTCGAGCAGCACGCCGAGGGCTTCGCGGTAGTTGTCGTGGTCGCCGCCGAAATCGTCGAGGCCGCACGCCTTCACGGCGGAGGCGTGGAGGTCGTCGACGGTGCCCACATTGGTGCGCGCCGTCATGCTTTGTACTCCCCGCAGTTGACGTCCAGCGTCTGCCCGGTGATACCGCTGGACAGATCACTGGCCATGAACAGGATTGCGGAGGCCACCTCGTCCTCGGTGGGCAGTCGTTTGAGGTCCGAGGCGGCGGCGGTGGCCTTGTAGATCACGTCGACGGTGGTGCCGTACTTGCCGGCCTGATGGTTGAAGTAACTTTCCAGGGTGCCGCCCCAGATATAGCCGGGCAGAATCGAATTCACTCGAATGCCCTGATCCCCCAGCTCGGTGGCAAGCGACTGCGACATCGCCAGCAGTGCCGACTTGGCAATCTTGTACGCTCCATATTTCGCCTGGGAGTGCCGCACCACCATCGAGTTCACATTCACCACCGAGCCCTTGGCCTCGGCGAGCGCGGGCGTGAAGCCCTGGGTCAACCGCAGTGCACCGAAGACCGTCAGCTCGATCGCCTCGCGCATGTGTTCAAACGTGGTGTTGGCCAACGGCTTCATCGACGGCACGCGGAAGGCGTTGTTGATGAGCACGTCGATTTTGCCGTACGCCTTGAGCGATTCGGCGACCAGGTTGTTGACCTGCTCCTCGTCGGTGATGTCGGTGCCGACCGACACCGCGCGACGTCCCATGTCGGTGACCTGTTTGGCAACGTCCTCGAGACGTTCGACCGTGCGCGCCGCCAGCACCAGGTCCGCGCCGGCGTCGGCACACCGGCGTGCCAGCGTGGTGCCGAGGCCGGGGCCAACGCCACTGATCACGACGACCTTGCCATCAAGCAGTCCGGCCATGTGCTAACCCACCATCCTGTCGCCAATTTGTTTCTGGCGTAACGCGATGCGCGCACGCCAGTCTTCTTCGGAGATCTTGTTGGACTCGTAGTGCGGCAACGCCTGGGAAACATCAGCGGCCTTGACAACTTCGACGGTCGGGCCGTCAGCCTCGGTGAGCTCGCGTGACAACCGTTGCCAGCGGAACTGCAGGTAGCCCTTGCGGTGCCCGAGGGTCTCCACCCAGTTCGTCACGCCCGGATTGGCATCGGACACCACCATGCGGATCTTTCCGTCGGGATCCGCTTGCGCCTGAGTGCCGTTCAGCGATGTCTGGTGGTTGATGTAGTCCAGCGAGATGTACCACAGACTCCCGAGCTGGAAGCCCAGGTACGGTGCGTCGGTCACCGGAAGGGTGATGATCAGGGCCTGCTCGGGCGCCAGATCGAAGTGGCCGACCGACGAATACTGGGTGGCCAGCCCGCCCGGCGTCAGTCGCGGTGCGACCATGGTGTTCACCGGCAAGGTGTTGTAGAACCACTGCGGGAACTGCAACCACGTCTTGACGCGCTGCACCAGCTGCTTTCCCGCTACGGCGTAACGCTTTTCGATCAGCTCGCGAGTCAGTGGTGGCGGCGCAGTGCCCGCCGTGTCGGTGCGGGCGATGCTGATGTACCCGCGCTGCGCCGACCAGTCGTTGTAGACCTCTCGAACAAGCAGTTGCGACGGGCTGGTCGGAGTGACCCGCCACTCGAAGGTGCCGTCGGCGGCGATGTCTAGCTCGCGGTCGTCGAACGCTGCCTGGCTGACCGGGACGTTGTCGTCGGTGTACTCACCGCCGAGCATCTGGAAGCTCAGGTCGGTGGTGGTGCCGCGCTTGCCCGTCACGACGTACTCATGGCCGGGCTGCACCCGGGTTCCGAAGTAGAGGGTGTCGGGGTTGTCCAGGGCCATCTTCGTGAAGGGGCCTGTGCCCGACTGCATGAACGGGTGGTCGCGGTCGTAGTCGAAGGCCAGGTGAGTACATCCCGAGATGCACCCGGCGAGGTATTGCAGACCCTCGAGCAGATCTGCTTCGGACTCGATGAACGGAGCTGCGGCGACCAACTGCTCGGCCTCGGCGATCGCGTCGATCAGCGGCTGTGAGAACACCCTTCGAAACTAGAACGTGTTCTAAGCATAGTCAACATATCGACCGGTGCGTTTCATATATGGAACGACGCGCTAGTCTGACCGCGTGACCATCGCCGCGTCGACCGGGCGCGCATCGCCACCCACCGAACGCGTGGTGAGCGTGCTGGACTTTCTGGCGGGCCGCCCCAACGAGCGATTCGGGGTCTCCGAGTTGGCCCGCCGGCTGGGGCTGAGCAAGCCGACATGCCTGGGCATCGTGACGTCGCTCGCCGACGCGGGTTACCTGATCCGCGATCCCGCCGACAAGACCTACCGGCTGGGCCCGTCACTGATCACACTGGGACACAAGGCGCAGGAATCGATGCGGGTGAGCCCGTCCGCGCGTGACGAGCTGCGCCGGCTGTCGGCCCGCTTCGGTGTCACCGCGGCATTGTCCGGGGTGATCGACGACCGGATCACGCTATTGGACCTGGTGGCGCCTGCCGGCGCACAACCCGGCGTCGAGGTCGGCCAGAGCTACCCGTTCGCACCGCCGGTCGGCTTGATGTTCGTGCTGTGGGACGACGAAGCCGAGCGCAACTGGCTGGCCAAGGAGCCAACGATCCCGCTGCGCACCAACACCGAGCGGCTCAACCGCGTGATCGACGTGTGCCGCGCCGACGGCTACCTGGTCGAACGGTTGACCCCTGGCGGTCGGCGGCTGTACTCCCTGATGGCGGGGATGTCGGCCAGCCTGCCCGACGAGCTGCGGGCGCTGTTGGGCGAGTTGGTGTCCGACATCGGCGAGCGGGTGTACCTGCGCGGCGAGAACCGGCAGAAGCGCCATGACATCAGCGTCATCTCTGCGCCGGTCTACGACCACTATCAGCGTCAGGTGATGGTGGCGTCGCTGCATATCGGGAAGTCGTTGTCCGACGCCGAAATAACCGAGCGGGCAAGGGCTTTGGTGGCCACGGCCGATGCCGTGACGGAACAACTCGGCGGTGTGAAGCCACGCCGCTGACGCATACACTGACCTGGTGTCCGATGCTGTGGGTTCGCATCCGCAATACGACGAATTTGCCGACGAGTTCCTCGATCACGCGCGCAACAGTCTCTACAACGCCTGATCCACGCCAGTGAGCCCGGCAGTCGGGCTCGGCGCTGGCGTCTCACCCGCCACATCAGCATCGCATTGGCAGACATGATGCCCTTCCAAATGTGATAGCGCATGCGATATCACATTCCCGACCACCATGGTCCTCTGCAGCGGTTACCCATGTGACCGCTGTGACACCAACAGTTTGTGGCTAAACCGGGTCGAACGGCAACTA
>DATFCF010000398.1:0-8566 GCA_035253445.1 Mycobacterium sp. | reverse complement strand
CCCGGCCGACGGCCGCCCCGCCGAAGACCCTCACGCCGAGGCCGTCGGTGCCCGCGCCGGGCGCCGACGTGTTGCAACCCCAGGACGGCTATGTCTTCATCGAGACGAAATCGGGCCAGACCCGCTGCCAGATCAACGAGGACGAGGTCGGCTGCGAGGCCCAATTCACGAACTCCCCCATTCAGGACGGGGTGCGCACCAACGGCGTTCGGCTCACCGCCGACGGGGACGTCGAGTGGCTCGTCGGCAACCTCGGCGACATCCCGGTCGTCACGCTCGACTACCGGACGTACCGCGCCCTCGGCTGGACCATCGAGGCGAGTGAGGACGGCACCCGGTTCACCAACGACAGCACGGGCCACGGCATGGTTGTGGCCATCGAGGATGTGCAGACGTTCTAGGGTTGGAGCATGACCGCCGCTCAGCGTGAACGCGCGGCACTCGTCGAGACCATGCGCGCCGCCGGACCGGACGCGCCGACGCTCTGCGGGGACTGGACAGCCCGCGACCTCGCCGCTCATCTCGTGGTGCGCGAAGGCAGGCTGGACACCGCTCCCGGCATTCTGATGCCGTTTCTCGCCGACTACACGGAACGGGTTCGGCGCCAGGCCGCGGAGTCCACGGACTGGGATGACCTGCTGGACAAGGTCGCGTCGGGCCCACCTCTCCTGTCGCCGTTCAAGATCCTCGACCCGGTGGCCAACATGGGCGAGATGTTCATCCACAACGAGGATGTTCGTCGCGCCCAAAGCGGTTGGGAACCACGCACTCTCGACGACGCCACCGTGAACGCGCTGGGCCGCGGGCTCGGCCTGATGGCGCGGCTGACGCTGGCCAAGGCGCCGGCCCGGGTGTCATTGCGCACCCCGCAGGGTAAGACCCTGGTCACCGTGGGCCATGGCCAGACGCTGACCGTCACCGGTGAACTACCAGAGCTGCTGCTGTTCATCTCCGGCCGCGACCAGGTTCGACTCACCTTCGACGGAGATGCCGAGACGGTCGACGCGGTCCGTGCCGCCCGGCGCGGGCTTTGACGTCCCTCTAGGCTGGCGTCCGTGGATTTTCGTGTCTTCGTCGAACCTCAGCAGGGTGCCACCTACGCCGACCAACTCGCCGTCGCCCAAGCGGCCGAATCACTGGGCTATTCCGCGTTCTTCCGGTCGGACCACTACGCCGCGATGAGCGGCGACGGCCTGCCGGGGCCGACCGACTCGTGGGTGACGCTTGCAGGCATCGCCCGCGAGACCTCGTCGATCCGGCTGGGCACGATGGTCACCTCCGCCACCTTCCGCCGCCCCGGCCCGCTGGCGATCTCGGTAGCGCAGGTCGACGAAATGAGCGGCGGCCGTGTTGAATTCGGTATCGGCACAGGCTGGTTCGAGGCCGAGCACCTCGCCTACGCGATCCCGTTCCCGCCGCTGGGCGAACGATTCGACCGGCTGACCGAGCAGCTGAACATCATCACCGGGCTGTGGACCACACCGGTCGGCGAGAAATTCGACTACTCAGGGACCCACTACACCGTGGTGGAATCCCCGGCGCTGCCCAAACCCGTGCAATCACCACATCCGCCGATCATCATCGGCGGTGCCGGCGCCAAGCGCACACCAGCACTCGCGGCCGCGTTCGCCGCCGAGTTCAACGTGCCGTTCGCCCCGCTGGACGTGGCCAAGACTCAGATCGAGCGCGTCGCCGCGGCGCTCGCCGATGCCGGACGCGAGGCGGACTCGCTGACCTACTCGGCGGCGTTCGTGGTCTGCGCGGGTCGCGACGATGCGGAGATCGCGCGGCGTGCGGCCGCGATCGGTCGCGAGCTCGACGAGCTGCGCAGCAACTCGCCATTGGTTGGCACGCCCGCCGAGATCGCCGACAAGTTGAGCGCTTATATCGGGGCCGGTGTGCAACGCATCTACCTGCAGCTCCTGGACATGTCCGACCTCGACCACCTGGACTTCTTCGCCGGCCAGGTCATCCCAGCGGTTGGCTGACGGGTACCTGGTTAGGGCCCGCGGCTACTATCGGTGCCCGTGACCAGCCGGGATTCCGACGACTACGACGGCGAGCAACGCGACCCGTCCTCGGTACCCTGGCACAACCGCACACCGGCCGTCCTCGGCGCCAGCGTCCTCGGCATCGTCGTCATCGGAATCCTCGTGTTGGCCGTGACGTACGTGTCACGCCAATTCAGCGAGCCCACGCAGGCTCCCATCTATTACGTCGAGCCGTCCTTCTCGGCGACCACCCCCGGGACGACGACGCCGACCACGACCCAAACCATCACGAGCACGAGCCCTCCGGTCACCTCCGACATCAACCCCGGAGCACCGACGTCGACCTCCGGGACATCAGGCAGCGAGACCTCAGGCAGCGAGACGTCGAGTCCGAGCACAACAGCAGAAGACGGCGACGAGACACGGCGCCCCACTACCCGCCGGACGCCGCGCACGAATATCACTCGCACGCTCTACCCGCGCCCCTGAACGCCTACTATCAGAGCCCGTGGCGCGCTACGGACCTCCCGGCAATCCGGATTACCCCGATGACGAACCGACCGCCTACCTCCCGCACGGCGAGCCACCGGAAGAGCCGGTGCCCTGGTATCGCAAGCCCGCCGCGCTTGTCGCGTTCGGCGCAGTCGGGGCGGTGCTGGTCGCGCTGATCGTGTGGGGACTGGCCAGCCTCATCTCGGGCCCGTCGTCGGAGGAGACGCCGACGACCCTGACCCCGATAACGCCCACATCCGCGCCCCGCACGGTCACCGAGACGATCACCCCGACGACGACCGAGCCCCCCGCCACCACGACGACCACCACCACCACCACCGAGCCCACCACCACGACCACCACAACCACGACCACCACGACGACAACCACCGAGCCGACCACCAGCGTCACCACCAGCATCAGCACCAGTACGGTCACCCAGACGATCACCGTCCCGCCGGGCGGCTGACATGTCGCGTACCGCCTACGCGTACGGCGCGATGGTCATGCTGGATCCAGGTGGCGACTCCGCCGCGCTCGGCGGCGCGATAACCGTTGCGCTGTGCGGACATTGGGACCATGAACCACCGTGCCCGTTGGCGCCACACCACACCGAGGCGGCGCCTGTAGGCGACAGCAAGATACGTCTTCGCGTGCAGTTCGAAGCGGACCCGAGTAACGAGTCGCGGGTTCGGTCGTTGATCGACGAAGCGTTGGCGTCAGGAACGCTGACCGGCCCGGACGGTCGCGTCACCACCTGGACCGTGCAGGCCTAGCGAGAGCGTAACGCCCTGGCCGCAGGGTCGACGACAAGTAAGCCAGTTCAGCGGCCGCGCGCGGCGTACTCGGCGACCAATGCCTCCGCGCTGCGCACCGCGGCGCGGCAGGCGCGGGTGGTGAACGGGTCGTTGAGCGGATGGTCGGCTCGGCGTCGCCATCGCTGAGCGGCGGCGAATGCGGCCCGCGGCCCGTCGTAGGGGGCATCGGGCTGCAGCCCCAGCCTGCTGGCCGCATCGGTACCCGACCCGCCGATGATCCGCCGTAGTGAAGCCATCTCGTCTTCATTCAATGTCGTTGGCCGCGAACGCAATTGGCTGAGCAATCGCAGCTCCTCGAACGCGTGTGTGTCAGCCAGCAGCGGATCGATATCGGCGATGATGTAGCGCGTCGCGTAGATCGGGTTGTTCTGCACGAACCGCCGCAGCGACAACAGGGCGGTGTGCGCCTTGAGCAGATCCGAACGCTGGGCGAACTGCTGATCGATGACGTCGCGCAGCGCCACCAGGCCGCTGCGTTCCAACAGCTCGTCGGCCAGCGCCACAGAGTCGGTGATGCCGGCGCGCAGCACGGCAATCGAGATCCTGATGCCGAACATGCCGAATCGGTCCAGCAGCGCGGCGCGGGTGGCCGCATCGACGGGAAGCGAACTGTCCTCGCGCACGAAGCGATCGACCGACAGCATCGCCTTGGTCAGCTCGGCGGCGTCCACGCCGGCCAGTTTCTCCAGCGCGACGAATTCGCTCTGCCGCAGCGTGCGTGCGGTCAGTGCCAGCAGACCGGAGACCGGCACGACCGCCTGGCAGATTCCGGTCTTGTCCATCTCGGTGGTGAACCGCGTGGCCACGTCCTTCGCCGACAGCATGGCGTCGATCCGGCCGGCCCCGATCTCGTCGGCGCGGGACGCGACCCCGATCACGCCGAGCGCTCCGGCAGAACCGCCGACCAGCTCACCGATCTGTTTGAGCAGCGCGATATCGGCCGCGTTGAGGGTGCGCAGCAGGAACACCACCGCGTCCACCCGCGGCACCCCGTCCTCGGGCACCAGCAGGCGCAATGTGCGTTGGGAGACATCACGCGACAGCGACGACGTGCCAGGGGTGTCGATGATCGTGGTGTCGATCAGCTCGGCGGCCGGCCATTCCACGTCCAGGTCGACGACATCCTCGGGGTCGAGGCTGGCGAAGTCGAACGTCAACCCGCCGTTGCGCGCGATCGGTACGTTGGATCGCCTGCCACCGCGGTGGTTGGCAGTCACCTTCGGTGTTGCCCCGTGCCGGAACCAGGTGACGATGCGAGTGGCCTCGGTGGCGTCAGTGGGTGCGATGTCCTCGCCCACAAGCGCATTGACGAGGGTGGACTTGCCCGCCTTCAGCGTTCCGGCCAAGGCGATGCGGATCGGCTGATTGAGTCGACGACCGATTCGATCCAGCTCGTTGTGCACGTCGGGGCGGTCCCGATAGGCCGGATCGGCCCGGTACGCCTGGATGGTTCCGCCCAGGATCGCGCGCACATGATCGCTCGTGCTCATCCTCGCGCTACCTCAGCTGTCCATCCGGCTCGGCAATGACCGGACGTCCAGCTTATGCACCGCTAGCTCATTCGATCGCCTTACCCCAAGCCGCCGGGCTGAAATCGGTGTCGAGCAGATCCTGCGCAGGGCCCGCGGGATACGCGGCAAGGTCGCCTTCGATCTCAGGAGTCAGCGGGTCGTCGACGACACCACCGAGGGCCTTGTCAGCCTCCTCGACGATGTCCCACTTGCCGGCCTTGTCGGAGAAGTCGTCGGCGTCGATCGGCTTGCACTCGATGTTTCCGACCGAAATCACCTCGCCGGCCGGTTCTCCCACAGCCTTGTCGGGCGTATCAGCTCGACTGTGGTCGCGGGCAGCGGCGGCGAGCTGCGCGATGTCGAGGTCCAACAGCGCCGCGACGGGATCGGGGGCGTGGACCACCGTCTGCAGCGGATGGTCAGCAGGCATCGACTCGGCCACCACGGGCAGCAGATCGTGGACCTGTTCGGGTGTCACGTCGCCAAGACCGGCGTCACGCAGCGCTTGTTCAGGGTCGTCGACGAACGATTGGAGGCTGGCCGGTTCACGGAACAGCTCCGTCGTGAAATCCAGGATCGACATGGTGGCCTCCAGTGAGATGGTCTATGAGCAAACTGTATGCCGGAGAACCACGTTCAACATCGGGGCCGCACCCCCACCCCTAATCAGGCGGATGGGGGGTACACGTGGGCAACTAGGGGGTGGCCGCCGGGGTAGGTGCCTTGGCGGGGGCCGACAGCTTCACTGCGTGGTCGGTGACCTGCTTGAGGATGTTGAGCTGACGCTCCAGCTCCCGGACACGGGTATTGCGCTCGTTCTCTTCCATTTTCGCGGCGGCGAGGGTCGCCTGTAGCGATTCATTCAGCGAGCGGGTGGTCTGGTTGGCGATGCCACGATAGTGATCGCGCAGCTGACGCTGGATGCCCTTGAGCCGGTCGCGCGATTCCTTGCCGACGACGAACTGAACGTCGTCGACAAAGCGCCGCACATTCATCTTGGCGTCGTTGCGGATCCGCGACATCCGGTTGTCCATCTCTTCCTTGTAGGCCTTGCGCCCCAACAGCGCCCCGGCGCCAAGGGAGAGCGGATTCAACATGCCAAGCCCGGCGAATGACGTCAGCATGCCGAACATCAGCACACCGCCGAACGATCCGCGAAGTCCGGACACCGCCCGATCGCCGACTTTGATGGGTTTGGCTTCGAGTTGGGCCAGTGATTTGAATTCGGTGAAGCCTGCGCCCATATCGCGGGCGCTGATCTCGGGCATCTTCACCGCTTCCAGCCCGGCCTCGACGAACGTGCGGGCCACCTCGGCGGCCAGCGCCTCCGCCCGCTGGTAGGCCCACACGAAGTTGTCGCCCACCGCGGTGGCCACCGCGTTCTCCAGCTCCGTGCCGATCTCGGCCCAGTGATGCGAAGGATCGCATCCGTCGATCACCTTCTCGGTGTGCTGGGTTATCACCCGGAATCGGTTGCGCAGATCATGATCCACATCCGAGGTCAGATCACTGATTCCGTCATTGAGCACCTGCTGCCATAAAGCGGTGTGCTGCAGCGCCTCCTGCGCCTCCTCCTTGCGCCGCTCCAGATCGGCAGACAACCGGCCACGCGCCTCCGGATCGTTGAAGGCCGACAGCTCCGACTCCACCGATAACGTCAAATGTTCAGCCGCCGAGCGTATCTCGGCAACTACGTGATCACGCACCCGGTCGTTCTCCCGGGACAACACCTTCTCGCTGAGGAACTTCACAATCGCAGGGAAGTTCGACTCCTCGTTGAGTTCCTTGTCGTTGAGCTGAATCGCGTGACTGCGAAGCATTGACGAAACCGGAATCTGCGGCGTGCTGACACCCGCCCGGCGCAGATGCTCGGCATTGGCATCGACGATTTGTCGCCAGTGCGGATACAGATCGGTCTTCGTGGCGAGAATGACTGCGACCGGGCAGATTTCGATAGCCTGCCGGATGAACGTCATCTCCGGCTCGGTGAACTCCTGGCTGGTATCGCTGCACATCAACATCGCATCGGCGTCGGGCAACAACCCCAACGTCGCCGACAGATGCGGTTGACCATGCCCACCCACCCCTGGGGTGTCGACGAATGCCAACCCTCCCTTGAGCAGCGGGCTCGGCGCAGTGACCTCAACCCGCAACACTTCACGACCCGCCGCCTGTGGCGCGCGGCGCAAGTCGTTCTTCAGATCCGCGGTCGGGATCTGGACCAGTTCCGGTTCGGCACCGTCGGGTCGGGCCACCACCAGCCGCGCCGACGCCTGCTCGGAATACGACACGACCGTCGCCAGCACGGTGCTCTCGTCGTCACCGACCCGCGCCACAGGAACGTTGAGCAATGAGTTCAGCAGCTGACTCTTGCCCTGCTTGAGCTGACCCGCGATCACCACCCGGATCTGCGGATCGGTGATGCGTTCCTTGGCCACCCGCATCCGCTCAACCAAATCACCACGATTGTTGGTGTCGGCGATCTTGCTGGTGTGGTCGATCAGCTCGACGATCACCTTGACCTTGCGCGGATCACTGGGTTGCGTCATCGGTCTTCCTCTTTTGTTGATCGCCGTGCGTCTACGGTAGGCGCGCAAACTGGCGGGGACCATATTCGGTCCCCGCCAGCTGCGTTATTCGGTTGTGGGTCAGAACAGACCGGCGTCGACCGTGGTGTCGACATCGACCGTGGTGTTGACCTGGCCGGAGTTGTCGACCGAGTTGTCCACCGAGTTGTCGACCGAGTTGTCCTCGGTGTTGGTGCCACCGGAGACGCCGCCGTTGATGTCGCCGCCGGCTTCGACCGTGGTCTGGTTTCCGTCGACGTTGGTGGTGTCGTTGTCGTTGATGACGATTCCGCCGCCGCTGCCACCGGCTCCACCGGTCGCGTTGCCGCCGTCGTTGCCGACGCCGATCAGGCCGCCGCCACCGTCACCACCGCTGGCGCCGCCACCGTTGCCGCCGCTCATGTCGACATCGTTGATGACCGGACCCTCGTTGTCGGAGATGATGTCGCCACCAGCGGTCTGGTCGCCGCTGTCGTCGATCTCGTTGTCCTCGCCGATGTTGACGTTCGAGTCCTCGATATCGCCGGTGTTGACGTTCTCGTTGTCGTCGCCGACCACGTTGCCGTCACCCTTGACGTTCGTGTTGTCGATGTCGCCGGCGTTGCCGGTGTTGATGACGCTGCCGTCGGAGGCCTCGTTGCGGTCACCGAAGGTCATATCGCTGAAGTCGAGGTTGATGCCGCCCTGCTGGACGTTCTCCCCGGCGTTCGGGCTCAGGATCTCCGGATCGTTGTTGCTGAGGAACTCGGTGTTGTTCCGGCTGGCGAACTCGGTATCGGGCGAGAGCACCCGGTTCGGCTCGAACTCCAGGTTGTTGTGGTTGGCAACGGCGCGCTGCATGCCCACAATCGGGTCACCGCCGCCGTAGGCCGCGCTCACGGGCGCCACCGCGGTGTAGGCGGTCTGCAGCTGGGTCGCGGTGACGGCCTGCCCGGTGGCGGTCGATGCCGCCTGTACCGGGTTCTGGACGAACGCGCGGGCCATATCGGGCGCGGGGCTGCGGAACAGGTTCAGGATGTAGTCGATCAGGTTCATTGTCGTGCCTTTCAGGTTGTCCTTGGAGGAGGTCTGTCACCGGTCTGTCCGGCGATCTGGTGAATACGTTATGGAGCCGGGGACCCGTCGGAAACGGGGCCGAATCCCCTCCCTGGGCCGGTGCATCCCGGGGTATCGGAGAGCACCCCATT
>DATFCF010000397.1:0-8442 GCA_035253445.1 Mycobacterium sp. | reverse complement strand
GCCGACGAGTTCGAGGGCACGTTGGAGCTGGGCTACCAGATCGGTTTCCCGTGGTCGCTGGGTGTGGGTATCAACTTCAGCTACACCACCCCGAACATCCTGATCGACGATGGCGACATCACTCAGCCGCCGTTTGGTCTGAACTCGGTCATCACCCCGAACCTGTTCCCCGGTGTGTCGATCTCGGCTGATCTGGGTAACGGCCCCGGCATTCAGGAAGTGGCGACCTTCTCGGTTGACGTCGCTGGTGCTGCCGGTGGTGTGGCGGTCTCCAACGCGCATGGCACCGTGACCGGTGCGGCCGGTGGTGTGTTGCTGCGTCCGTTCGCTCGGCTGATCGCCTCGACCGGTGACAGCGTCACCACCTACGGCGAACCCTGGAACATGAACTAGGTTCGCAACCATTGCGGCGCGCAGAGGCCTGGCCGACGTCAGTGCTGCATGCTCGCTCCCCGGGTTTACGTCAGCTCATCGTTGACACCGATCTGACGATTCCTAACCCGGGCGCGCCGCACCGACTCGGCCGGCGACCCCACCGTGCGCACGCGCGGTGGGGTCGTTCCGGTCGTTCAGAGATATAGCCCCACACCGGGGACGAAGCGACCGACGGTGGCGAGGTAGTCGCGGTAGGCGTCACCGTGCACCGTCAGCAGATAGGGCTCTTCGACGACGCGGACCTGAAGTTCGATCGTCACGAGAAGCAGTACAAAACCGATGACGGCCACGACGTTTGGCGTCACCAAGGCGATTCCGAGGCCGAACACCAGCATTGCGGTGAAGATCGGGTTGCGCACCCAGGCGAACACTCCGCTGCGGACCAGTGTCGTGGTCTCGCTCGGGTCGACGCCGATCCGCCACGAATCGCCCATGTCCAGCTGTGCGTACACGGTCGCGGCGATGCCGACGATCGCCAGCACCACGCCGGTGAGTTGGATCCAGCCGGCGTGCAGGACAGTCAGCGGCGACACCACACCGGCCAATTGCAGGACCGGCGCGGCAACGGCCGCAATCAGCGCGACGACAAACCCGACTCCGGCGAACCACTCGGCCGAGCCCAACCGGCCGCTCACCCCGCGAAAGCCCGTCGATCCGGTGCGGCGCCGCTGTTCCCAACTGCGCCAACCGAATCCGAGTACGGCGAAAACGGCGAACAGGACAAGCGCGACAACCGGCATCGCAATTCCTTTCAATGACAACACGGGTCACCCCGCAACGCATCGCGGCCCTCGCGGACCGCGATTGCGGCGATCACCAGCGCCGCAACAGGATCCGCCCAGGACCAACCGAACACCGCGTTGAGAATCAGCCCGATCAGCAGGACAGCGGACAGATACGTGCACAGCAGCGTTTGCTTGGAGTCGGCGACCGCCGACTGCGAGCCCAGCTCGCGACCTGCCCGCCGTTGTGCCATCGACAGCACCGGCATGATGAGCAGGCTTGTCGCCGCGAGCCCGATGCCGATCGGAGAGTGGCTGGCTTCGCCAAGCCCTGCCAGCGACAGCACCGCGTCCACGCTGACGTAAAGCGCAAGCGCGAAAAACGAGAACGCGATGAACCGCAGCGCCGCCTTTTCGCGGGTCTCCGGATCCTTGGCCGAGAATTGCCACGCGACAGCCGCGGCCGACGACACCTCGATCGCCGAATCCAGGCCGAAGCCGATCAGGGCCGACGACGACACCCGGGTGCCCTCGGCCAGCGCGATGATCGCCTCGACGACGTTGTAGGTGATGGTCGCGGCGACCAGCCAACGGATTCGGCGTGTCAGGGCATCGCGACGCGTCCCGGTAGCGGGCATCAGCAGCAGTCGTCGGTCTCGGCGGCGGGGCAGCAGGCCGGGTCGACGGCCAGGATCAACCCCAGCAGGTCACCAAGTGCGTGGGCGATGCGCTTGTCGGCCAATTCATAGCGGCTGCGCCTGCCCTCGGGTTGCGCCACGACCAGGCCGCAGCCTCGCAGGCACGCGAGGTGGTTGGACAGGATCTGCCGCGACACACCGATCTTCTCGGCCAGCTCGGACGGATAGCCCGGCCCGTCCCGCAGCGTCAGCAGAATCTCGGCGCGCGTGGCGTCCGACAGCGCGTATCCGAATCGCGACAAGGCGTCGCTGTAGGTCACCGTCTGCATGAACAGACAGTACATCGGATTCTGTATTCAGAAAAGCCTGTAATTTAAAGTCGACCGTCGACCCGCAACTCGGGATGCACCACTCCGGTGACCGCCGCTCCTTGAACGACCGGAAGCCTTCGAGCGCCTCGGGCGAGGAGTAGCTGGTCTGCATGCCGATGCGGTCGAACTGGCCGAGGTAGTTGTCGAGGCTCGACTTCACCACCCCTCGGGCACCCGGAACGTTGCCCGGGGGCGAAGACGTCACCGGTGCCGGTGATGAGCAGACCAGCAAGATCCGGATCGGCGTCGACGTGCCGCACCGCGTACCTGATACCGAAATACATCGCCGGCGTCATCGCGATGCGGGCCGCCGGGCGGTCCACCGTGCAGACACCGAACGGCCCCTCCCGCGTGAAACGCAGGTACGGCGTGCCGAGCCAGTCACCATCCCGCGGACGCGGTGTGCTGGTGGTCGTCACAACTGTCGGTCCCGAGCCTCTCTATTGGGAACAGCGTCGTCGATGGCCTCGGCGTACGGCGCGCAATCGCCGGCCCCCGGCACCAACGTCGACAAGGCTCTGGCCGCGCACGCCCGGCGCAGCGCGTCCTCGTGCCCGTCGAGCCATCCGGCGGCCAGGACACCGGCGAATACGTCGCCCGCGCCGGTGGTGTCGATGGCCTCGACCGCTGGTAACGGCACGTCGAACCGTTCGTCCGCGCCGAGATAGCTCGCGCCGCGCGCACCCCGGGTGATCACCAGATGCGGTACCGGCCAATGCCATTCGCGGGCCTCGGCCTCGTTGACCACGACAACGTCGGCCAGCTCGGACAGTTCCAGCAACTCGTGAGGTTTCGCGCCCGTCGGCGACGCGTTGAGGATGACAACCGCCCCGCCGGCTCGTGCCACACCGGCGGCGGCGACCGCGGTGGCCACCGGGATCTCCAACTGCAACAGCACCACATCGCTGTCGGCGATCACCGCGCGAATGTCGGCGGAGCTCAAGCTCAGATGCGCGTTGGCGCCCGGCGCCACCACAATCGTGTTCTCCGCGGACGAGTCGACCACCAGGACGGCCGAACCACTCGGACCGGGCACGCTGACCACAGCGTCGAGCCCGACGTCGTTGGCGCGCAGGTGCGTGCGCAGTTGCTCAGCTGCCGAATCTGTACCGAGCGCCGCGACGAGTTGCACAGACGCGCCGGCCCGGGCGGCGGCAACGGCTTGATTGCCGCCCTTGCCTCCTGGCGACGACGAGAGTGACGATGCGAGAACGGTTTGTCCCGGCCGCGGCAGGGCGTCGACGGTGAACGTGAGGTCGGCGTTGACACTGCCCACCACGCAGACCCGCGCCACCATAATCTTCAAAAGTAGACCAGCAATCTTCAAAAGTAGACCAGCGGCGGCCAGCTCTGCGCGGGCGGCGGGCCGCGCGGCGACCTGACAGCCGTCGAGCGCCGCAGGCAGGTTCGATACGCTGGGCTAATGAGTCTGCAAGCATCGCCGGTTGCCGACTTGCGCCAGCAGGTCCATGACGCCGCTCGCCGGGCGCGCGTCGCGGCCCGCACGCTCGCCACGCTGAGCACCGAGATCAAGAACCGCGCGCTGAACACCGCCGCCGACCATGTGCTCATGCACACCCGCAACATCCTCGAGGCCAATGAGCGTGACCTCGATGCCGCCCGCGCCGCCGGGACGCCCGACGCGATGCTCGATCGGCTCGCGCTGAACCCGAACCGCATCGACGGCATCGCCGACGGGCTGCGGCAGGTCGCGGGTCTGCCCGACCCCATCGGCGAGCAGATCCGTGGCCGCACCCTGCCCAACGGGCTTGCGCTGCGTCAGCAACGGGTTCCGCTCGGCGTGGTCGGAATTGTCTACGAAGGCCGGCCCAACGTGACCGTCGACGCTTTTGGGTTGACGCTCAAGTCCGGCAACGCCGTCTTGCTTCGCGGCAGCTCGTCGGCGGCGCACTCGAACGCGGCGCTGGTGTTCGCCCTTCGCGCCGCGCTGGCGACCGAGGGCCTCGAGTGCGACGCCGTGCAGCTGCTGCCCAGCGACGACCGCGCGAGCGTCACACATCTGATCCAGGCTCGCGGCCTCGTCGACGTCGTCATCCCGCGCGGGGGTGCCGGTCTGATCGACGCGGTGGTCCGCGACGCGCAGGTGCCGACGATCGAGACCGGCGTCGGCAATTGCCATGTGTACGTTCATGAATCGGCCGACCTCGAGGTGGCCGAACGTATCCTGCTCAATGCCAAGACGCGACGGCCCAGCGTCTGCAACGCGGCCGAGTCGCTGCTGATCGATTCGTCGATCGCCGACCGTGCGGTGCCCCGGCTGACGAAGGCGCTGCAGGACGCGGGCGTCACGGTGCACGCCGATCCGTCCGAGGAGGAACTGCGCGCCGAGTTCTTGTCGATGGACATCGCGCTGGCGGTGGTCGACGGCATCGACGCCGCGATCGCACACATCAACGAGTACGGCACCGGGCACACCGAGGCCATCGTTACGACGAATCTTGCTGCCGCGCAACGCTTCACCGAAAGAGTGGACGCCGCGGCAGTGATGGTCAACGCGTCGACCGCGTTCACCGACGGCGAGCAGTTCGGTTTCGGCGCTGAAATCGGCATCTCCACACAGAAGCTGCACGCCCGCGGGCCGATGGGTCTGCCAGAATTGACATCAACCAAGTGGATTGTGTGGGGCGATGGCCACACCCGCCCGGCTTGAACCAGGAGATACAGGAGAAGCCCCGTGAGCGTCCCCGCACGCCCGGCGCCAATGTTCGCCGACATCGACGATGTCGCGCGGCGACTGGCTGAAACCGGCTATCTGCCCGACACCGCTACCGCCACAGCGGTTTTCCTCGCCGATCGGCTCGGTAAACCGTTGTTGGTCGAGGGGCCCGCCGGCGTGGGTAAAACCGAATTGGCCAGGGCGGTCGCGCAGGCCACCGGTGCTGGGCTGGTGCGGCTGCAGTGCTACGAGGGTGTCGACGAGGCCCGCGCCCTCTACGAATGGAATCACGCCAAGCAGATCCTGCGGATACAGGCCGGCCACGGTGACTGGGATCAGACGAAAACCGACGTGTTCTCGGAGGAATTCCTGCTGACGCGTCCGCTGCTGACGGCGATCCGCCGCACGGAACCGACCGTGTTGCTGATCGACGAGACCGACAAGGCCGACATCGAGATCGAGGGTCTGCTGCTGGAGGTGCTCAGCGACTTCGCGGTGACGGTGCCTGAACTCGGCACCATCGTCGCCGAACGTACGCCGTTCGTCGTGTTGACCTCCAACGCCACAAGGGAGCTGTCCGAGGCGCTCAAGCGCCGGTGCCTGTTCCTGCACATCGACTTTCCCGACCCCGAGCTCGAGCGCCGCATCCTGCTGTCACGTGTGCCGGAGTTGCCCGCACACCTTGCCGAGGAGCTGGTGCGAATCATCGGGGTACTGCGCGCCATGCAACTCAAGAAGGTGCCGTCGGTCGCCGAAACCATCGACTGGGCGCGCACGGTGCTGGCGCTGGGGCTGGACACCATCAGCGACGCGACGATCGCGGCCACTTTGGGCGTGGTGCTCAAACATCAATCGGACCAGACCAAGGCGTCCGGGGAGTTAAGGCTGAACTGATGGCAGTCCGCCGCACCCGCCCGGCGCAGCCGTTGGCGCCGCACGGCATTCCTGGCCACTTGGTTGACTTCGTCGAAGCGCTACGCGGGCAAGGGATTTCGGTCGGGCCTTCGGAAACAGTGGACGCCGGCCGGGTGATGGCGGTGCTTGGCCTCGGCGATCGGGAGGTGCTGCGCGAGGGCATCGCGTGTGCGGTACTGCGCCGCCCCGACCACCGCGACACCTACGACGCGATGTTCGACCTATGGTTCCCCGCGGCGCTCGGGGCGAAGACGGTTCTGCTCGACGATGACGAGGACTCCGAGGATCGACGCCAGGGCCTGCCGCCCGAGGATGTCGAAGCGATGCGTGCGGCGCTTCTGGACATGTTGGCCGACAACGCCGATTTGGCCAGCCTGGACGACCGGCTGGCGGCGATGATCGCCCAGATTGTCGAGGCGTACGGCCGATACAACTCCAGCCGCGGCCCGTCGTACTCGTCGTACCAGGCGCTCAAGGCGATGAACCTCGACGACCTCGAGGGCAGGTTGCTTGCGGGATTGCTTGCGCCGTACGGCGACGAACCCACTCCAACGCAGGAGCAGATCGCTAAAGCACTTGCCGCCCAACGCATCACGCAGTTGCGAAAAATGGTCGAGGCGGAGACCAAGCGCCGCACCGCCGAACAGCTGGGCCGCGACCATGTGCAGATGTACGGCGTGCCCCAACTCGCCGAGAACGTCGAGTTCCTGCGCGCCTCAGGCGAGCAACTGCGTCAGATGCGACGGGTGGTGGCGCCCCTGGCCCGCACGCTGGCGACCCGGCTGGCCGCGCGACGGCGACGGTCGCGGGCAGGCGAGATCGATATGCGCAAGACGCTGCGCAAGTCGATGTCCACCGGTGGCGTGCCGATCGATGTGGTGCTGAAGAAGCCGCATCCGGCGCGGCCGGAGCTGGTGGTGCTGTGCGACGTGTCCGGGTCGGTGGCAGGGTTCAGCCACTTCACGCTGATGCTGGTGCACGCGCTGCGACAGCAATTCTCACGAGTTCGCGTCTTCGCGTTCATCGACACCACCGACGAAGTCACCGAACTGTTCGGACCCGACGCGGACCTCGCGGTCGCCGTGCAGCGGATTACCCGTGAGGCCGGTGTGTACACCCGCGACGGCCACTCCGACTACGGCCACGCGTTCGTGTCGTTCATGGAGAATTGGCCGAACGTGCTTTCGCCGCGTAGTTCATTGCTGGTGCTCGGTGACGGCCGCAACAACTATCGCAATCCCGAGACCGACCTGTTGGCCCACATGGTCAACGCCAGTCGCCACGCGCATTGGCTGAACCCCGAGCCCAAGCACCTGTGGGGCAGCGGTGACTCGGCGGTGCCGCGCTATACGGACATCATCACCATGCACGAATGCCGGTCGGCCAAGCAGTTAGCGGGCGTGATCGATCAGTTGTTGCCGGTCTGAACGCTTTCGGCGCCGGCTTCGTCACAACGTTCACTCTCGACACTCGGTGAGTCGCTCAGTTGTCGCTCCGAGCCGGGCACGTTGGTGTCGGCTGCTGGCGGTGACGAATGGGGCTGCTGTGACGCGACGTCGGCCCAAGCGACCCGGCACCGCCGCTCCCGTAAGCTGGCTAATCGTGGTTTCTCGACGCAGGCTCGGCGTAATGGGTGGGACATTTGATCCCATCCACAACGGCCACCTGGTCGCGGCCAGCGAGGTTGCCGATCTGTTCGAGTTGGACGAGGTGGTGTTCGTCCCGACCGGCCAGCCGTGGCAGAAGCATCACCGCTACGTCACCGCCGCCGAGGACCGCTACCTGATGACGGTGATCGCGACCGCATCCAACCCGCGGTTCTCCGTCAGCCGCGTCGACATCGACCGTGCCGGCCCCACCTACACCAAGGACACGCTGCGTGACCTGCGTGCCCTCAACCCGGACAGCGAGCTGTACTTCATCACCGGCGCCGACGCGCTGGCATCAATCCTGTCGTGGCAGAACTGGGAGGAGATGTTCTCCATCGCCAAGTTCGTGGGGGTCAGCCGGCCAGGCTACGAGCTGGACGGCAAGCACATCGCGGCCGCGATGAAAGAACTGCCCGCCGAAGCGCTGACCTTGGTCGAGGTGCCGGCGTTGGCGATATCGTCGTCCGACTGTCGCAAGCGCGCCGAGGAATCCCGGCCCATCTGGTACCTGGTGCCCGACGGTGTGGTGCAGTACGTGTCCAAACGCAAGCTCTACGCGGCCCAGCGGGCTGCGACCAAGGGGGACGTGCGATGAGCGCTTGCGCGAAGAGCCGAGGGCACCGATGAGCGCCTCCGACGAAGCGATCGGCATGGCGACGGTGGCCGCACAGGCAGCCGCAGCCAAACTCGCCGAAGATGTCGTCGTTATCGATGTGTCCGGGCAGCTGGTGATCACGGACTGCTTCGTCATCGCGTCGGCATCCAACGAGCGTCAGGTGAACGCCATCGTCGACGAGGTCGAAGAGAAGATGCGCGTCGCGGGCTACAAACCGGCACGCCGCGAGGGCGCCCGGGAGGGCCGGTGGACGCTGCTCGATTACGTCGACATCGTCGTGCACATCCAGCATCAGGACGAGCGCAACTTCTACGCCCTGGACAGGCTGTGGCGTGACTGCCCGGTGGTGCCGGTGGATCTGGATGGTCAGTCATGAGGATCCGCCGCCTCGTCATGCTGCGGCACGGGCAGACCGAGTA
>DATFCF010000396.1:0-3145 GCA_035253445.1 Mycobacterium sp. | reverse complement strand
GATCCACAGAGATCATGAAGATCGTCATGGCGCGTGAGATCCTGGGCAGGAGAATCTGACCCACGCACGGACGGGTTCCGCTCAGGCATCGCGCCGAGGCGGCTATCGTAGACCCCTCGGCAGGACAGGGCTCGTCCTTGCTGCGCAGACGGGCTGGCCTCAAGCTCGTGTCTGAGTGGATCCGCTGAACTGTGCGGTGATTCACCCCCGATACGGAATGGCTTTCAAGCTCTGGGCGCCAAAGCGGGGTGCGGTGGGCTGACAGGCGGGCCGCGGTCCTCCGTCGGCCCGGCGGGATGCTCGGGCGCCACGCTCGCGGGCGGAAATGACGGAACTGAACGTAGGTCTATCGGCTGGGATCGGAAGTTCTTCTTGACGAGCAGAAGTCCTTCTGATCACACTCAATCGTCCAGAATCGAGAAACGCATGCCCACTGAAGGATTCCGCGTTTGCCTCCGGTAGAGGACGAATTCGATGACGGTCGCCGGTAGGGTCCGTAAGTGCGGTGTGCGGGTACGAGACGGTATTACTTGGCAAAGGGTAAGAATGTCAGAGAAGGAGATCGATACCGGGACGGTTCGCCCGGAGATCGCTCTGTCCTGGAGGCGGTCGCATCTGAGCGGTGTGAATCCATCGACTTCGATCACCATCAATACCACCGGTGTCGATCCGAATAGTCGACTGTTGCGCGCGGCAGCCCCGGTCCTGGATCAGATTTCGCAACAAATCGTCGACACGGGATTCTGTGTTCTACTGGCCGATCGAGACGGCCGCATCGTTGCCTCCTTGCGCGCCGACGATCGTCGCATACGTCGCGCAGTCGAGCGTCTCGGGGTGGTCAACGGTTCACTCCTGGGGGAGGACTGCGCTGGAACCAACGCGGTGGGTACACCCCTCGAAGTGGGGCACAGCATGGTCATTCACGGCGAGGAGCACTACCTCGACAGCTTCAAAGGGATCAGCTGTTATGGGCAACCAGTTATACATCCCGTAACCCGTCGAGTAGAGGGGATCCTGGACATGACCGGGGCGGGGGCGCGCGCCAACCCCTTGTTCGCCCCGTTCCTCGCTAGAGCGGCCGCCGACATCGAGACCAGGCTGCTGGAAGGGTCGAAGGCGTCGGAGCAGCGTCTCTTCTCGGCGTTTCAGCGAGTGCCCAATCGAAACCACGTCGCAGTCGCTGCTATCGGCGACGACTTCTTGCTGACGAATCGCACCGCGATGGACCTACTCGCGACTGCCGACCATGTGAGTCTTCGCTCCTTGGCAGTCGACCTCGCTCCTGATCAATCCAGACTTGTGACAGTGCACTTGGTGTCGGGCGCACAAGCGACTGTCAAGGTCGACCGCGTTTCCGGGGCCAACGGGGGTGCCCTCTTCACGATACAAGAAGCCGACCGTCCTGAACGCGCAGCCATTCCCCGCTCACGCGACCACCGGCTGTCTCACAGCGAGCGACTCCAAGAAGAGCTGCAGCGCGCACGCAGGCGGGTAGACGCACTGTCGATTTCCGGCGAGCCGGGAACCGGGCGCACCACTGCCGTCGCCGACGTTGTCGGAGAGACCTCCGTATCCTGGTTCAACGCAACGAGTATCGCGTTCGACGGTACCGAGGCATGGACGAGCCGGCTGATCCAGGCCATCCGAGAGCGGGATGCCGTCGTCATCGAACAGATCGAACTCCTGCCCGCTTCGGTGTTGCCCATCATCAGTGATCTTGTCGCTGCAGAGGAGGGTAGCCCGCGGATAATTTTGACCAGTGGCCCGATTTCTGATCTGCCTCCCGCCATCGCGGGCGTCGCGACCAGATGCCCCACCCGGATCCATCTCGCGCCGCTTCGGGAGCGCCATGCCGAAATCGCCGAACTGGCGCAGTCCATCCTTGCTGGTCTGGCACCCGGATATCGTCTCGCACCTAATGCCGTCGAAGCATTGGCTGCGGCGCAGTGGTCGGGCAACATCGCCGAACTGAAAGTCGTCTTGAGAAGCGCCGTCGACGCCAGTTCCAGCCCACGTATCGATGTGCCCGATCTACCCGAGGATTACCGTGTCACTGCGCGGGCGGCGCGCCTGGGCGGTCGCGAGCGTGCAGAGCGTCAGGCGATTGCGGAAGCACTGAAATCATGCGGTGGCAACAAATCTCACGCCAGCGCGCAACTCGGCATCAGTCGCAGCACGTTGTATGCGCGCATGCGTGCCTTGGATGTCGCGGGGTAGGTGTCTTGTCTGCATGGTGTACGAAGATCGAACAGTTACGACATCGAAGAGGCAGGAATTATGGTCCGCGTCACATCATGATCGTGGCCGTCGCATCTAAATTCCCAAAATCCCCATGCGCATCCGAACTGTCACGCGGCTCAACGCCGAGTTCATCTGGATCAATCAGTACAACGGATTGGACACCGCAATACCGTTCGGTGGTTGCACGGAATCCGGCCCGGACTCAGAGCGCGGGGCATCCGCAATCGCCCTGTACACCCAGAATAAGTCCGTCAACGTCGCTCTCTGACACTCTCCGACCTGACAGGAAGCTCGACCATGAAGACGAAAGCAGCAGTACTGCTCGGACCAGGAAAGCCGTTCGAGACGATGGAGCTCGATCTCGACGGCCCCGGGCCGGGGGAAGTGTTGATCAAATACACGGCCGCAGGGTTATGTCACTCGGATCTTCATCTCACCGATGGCGATCTGCCACCGCGCTATCCCATTGTAGGGGGCCACGAAGGCTCTGGAATCATCGAGGAAGTAGGCCCCGGTGTCACGAAGGTCAAACCCGGTGACCACGTCGTGTGTAGCTTCATTCCCAATTGTGGAACCTGTCGTTACTGCTCGTCGGGTCGCCAGAATCTGTGCGACATGGGCGCGACGCTCATGGAAGGGGCGATGCCCGATGGATCCTTCCGCTTCCACAGCGACGGCATGGACTTCGGTGCCATTTGCATGCTCGGCACCTTCGCTGAGCGCGCCACCATCTCCCAGCACTCGGTGGTCAAGGTCGACGACTGGCTGCCACTCGAAACGGCCGTCCTCGTGGGCTGTGGTGTCCCGTCGGGCTGGGGAACAGCCGTCAACGCAGGAAATCTGCGTGCGGGCGACACTGCCATCATCTACGGCATCGGTGGTCTGGGAATAAACGCGGTCCAGG
>DATFCF010000395.1:0-5434 GCA_035253445.1 Mycobacterium sp. | reverse complement strand
CGTGCCGGATCATCCGCACCGCCCGCGAGATGGACATCGCCACCGTGGCGGTGTTCTCCGACGCCGACCGCGACGCGCCGTACGTCGGGCAGGCCGACGAATCGGTGCATCTGCCCGGCACCGCACCTGGCGACACGTACCTACGCGCCGATCTGGTGCTTGCCGCAGCACAGCGAACCGGCGCCGCGGCAATTCACCCGGGCTACGGATTCCTCTCGGAGAACGAACAATTCGCTCGCGCATGCGCCGACGCCGGGGTGATCTTCGTCGGGCCCAGTCCGCAGGCCATCGCCGCGATGGGGTCCAAGATCGAGGCAAAGGCGATGATGCAAGCGGCGGGGGTGCCGGTACTGCCCGGCGCCACCGTGGAATGCGAGGCCGACGAGCAGCCTGACCGGCTTCGGCAGGCGGCCGAGGACATCGGCTTTCCCATTCTCGTGAAGGCGGCGTTCGGCGGTGGTGGCCGGGGAATGCGCATCGTCTCCGGCAAAGCCGATCTGGTCGAGGCGGTCGCCAGCGCCCGTCGCGAAGCCGCCTCGGCGTTCGGCGACGGCACGGTCTTCCTCGAGAAGTTCGTCGAGTCGCCGCGCCACATCGAGGTGCAGATCTTCGGCGACACCCATGGCAGCCTGGTTCACCTCGGCGAGCGCGAGTGCTCCATCCAGCGGCGCTACCAGAAGATCATCGAGGAGGCCCCGTCAACAGCAGTCGACGACGCATTGCGCGACGAACTGGGCCGTGCCGCCGTGGCCGCCGGCAAGGCACTGGCCTACGAGGGCGCCGGGACCGTCGAATTCGTGATGGCCCAAGACGGTGCGTTCTACTTCTTGGAGGTCAACACCCGACTGCAGGTCGAGCACCCCGTCACCGAGATGGTCACCGGCATCGACCTGGTGCGAGCTCAGTTGCTGGTCGCCGCGGGCGAACCGCTGCCTCCTGAGATGCTCGACGCCCCGCCACGCGGGCACGCCGTCGAAGTCCGGCTCTACGCCGAAGATGTTGCCGCCGGGTTTATTCCGGCGTCCGGGACCCTGACAACGCTGGAATTCCCCGATATGCCCGGGGTCCGGATCGACACCGGCTTCGCTTCCGGTTCGCAGGTCAGCACCTACTACGATCCGATGCTGGCCAAGGTCATCGGCTACGGGAACACGCGCGACGACGCCTGCAGCCGAGCCGCCCGGGCGCTGCGGGAAACCGTGGTACACGGTGTCACCACCAACCGTGATCTGCTGATCGGTATCCTGCGCGAGCCCGAATTCCTCTCTGGCGCAATCGACACCGCGTATCTGCAGCGCCATAACCCCGCGCAGCTGATGTCAGTGCGCGATGCCGACACAACGGTCCGTCTGCACGCGCTAGTCGCCGCGATCGCAGCCCAGGCCGAGCGTCGCACCAGTGCGTTGATCCTGCCCGGACTGCCGTCTGGGTGGCGCACACTGGCCAGCGCCCCCCAGTCGATTTCCTTCAGCCACGGGGACCACCAGATCGACGTGAGCTACCGCTTCGACCGTGGGAAGCTCGACGCGTCGATCGGTGACTGGCAGCCGGCCACAGTGCGGATCAACGAAAGCTCCGCGACACTGGTAGACGCTGACATCGACGGTGTCAGACGTCGCTACAGGGTGACCCGTTGTGGCGGTGATCATTTCGTCGACAGCGCGCTCGGGTCGACCCCGCTGCGAGAGGTCGAACGCTTTCCCGATCCCAGCGCCGCGCAAGAGGCCGGCTCGCTGCTGGCGCCAATGCCCGGTTCGGTGGTCCGCATCGAGGTCATCGAAGGCCAACCAGTCACCGCAGGCGACACAGTGCTCGTACTCGAAGCGATGAAGATGGAGCACGCCGTGCGGGCACCCGCGGACGGCGTCGTGACCACCATCCAAGTGTTTGCCGGTGACCAGGTGCAGTCCGGTCAGGTGCTGGCGGTCGTACACGATGACACGGCTGACTCATGACCGCCGACGTCACGTATGAAGTTCGCAACGGTGTTGCGTGGCTGACCATCAACAGGCCCGAGGCGCGCAACAGCCTGAACGAATCGGTGCGCGAAGGCCTGTTCGCCGGTGTCCGGCGATTCAACGAGGACGTTGCGGCGAAGGTGCTGGTCCTCACCGGAGCAGGCCGCAAAGCCTTCTGCGCCGGCGGCGACCTCAAGGAGATGTCGCAGACAAGACTCACCATCCCGCCTGCCGACTTCGTTCCGCAGTTCGGCCGCAACATCGATGTGACCAAGCCCACCATCGCTGCGGTCAACGGCGCCGCGTTCGCGGGCGGTTTCCTGCTGGCCCAGACCTGCGACCTGTGTGTGGCCGCCACGACGGCGCAGTTTGCGATAACCGAGGTCAAGGTCGGCCGCGGATCCCCGTGGGCCGCCCCACTGCCGCTTATGATTCCCCGGCGAGTCGCAATGGAATTGATGCTTACCGGAGAACCACTCAGCGCCCAGCGCGCCCACCAGATCGGCTTCGTCAACCAGTTGGCCGAACCCGACGACCTCAACGATGCGGCCCAGGCATTGGCCGAGCGGATCGCGGCCAACGCCCCGCTATCGGTGACCGCCGGGAAGCGGACCACCGGCCTGACCGCGGAGTATCCGCTCAGCGAATCCTACGAGCGAGCCGAATCTATTTGGGCGCCGGTGTATTTGAGCGCGGACGCACAGGAGGGCATGCAGGCCTTCAGAGACAAGCGTGCACCAGCGTGGAAAGGACTGTGATGGGGCTGGACTACCCCGGTCTGTTGGCAGACTTGCGGCACGAATCAGATCGCCTGGACGAACACCTGACGGCGCTGACCTACGAGCAGTGGGGTCTACCAACACCGGCGCAGGGCTGGCGCATCCAAGACCAGGTGTCGCACCTGGCCTTCTTCGATGACACGGCTCTCCTCGCGCTCACCGACCCGGACGGATTCCGCGTGCTGGCAGACAAACTCGTAGCCGGCGGCATGGACTTTCCCGACCGCATCGCCGAACAACACCGCTTCCTGGCACCGGAGACCCTGCTGGACTGGTTTCGCACCGCTCGGCGCGAACTGCTGACGGCCCTGGCCGACAACGAACCCAGCCGCCGCCTGCCCTGGTTCGGTCCGGATATGAGTGTCGCGTCATCGGCGACCGCCAGGCTGATGGAGACCTGGGCGCACAGTCAGGACGTCTACGACGCGCTCGGAGTCGTGCACCCGCCGAGTCCCGGCCTGCGCAGCATCGCGCATCTGGGGGTGAGCACCTTCGCCTTCGCGCACCGCCTCCACGAGCGACAGGTCCCCGACGAACCGGTACGTGTCGAGTTGCGCTCCCCCACCGGACACGAAACGTGGACGTGGGGTCCCGTCGACGCAGTGAACCTGGTGCGCGGCCGAGCCGAAGATTTCGTTCACGTCGTCACGCAGCGGCAGCACTGGACCGACACCGCGCTGACGGTCGAAGGCGACGTAGCGGTCGCGTGGCTCGAGATCGCGCAGGCGTATGCGGGCGCACCCGGGGTGGGTAGGCAGGGACGGGTGGCACACCCATGACCGACAACAGGCCACGCCGGCCGGTGCGCATCGGAAATGCCTCGGCGTTCTACGGCGACCGGCTCTCGTCGTTGCGGACCCTTGTCGAGGGCGGCCCCATCGACGTCGTGACCGGCGATTACCTCGCCGAACTGACCATGCTGATCCTGTGGAAGGCCAAACAGAAAGATCCCGAAAGCGGTTACGCACGAACCTTTCTCACACAGTTCCGTCAGGTCGTCACCACCTGCGCCGAACGGGGCATCAAGATCGTCGTCAACGCCGGGGGGCTCAACCCGCGCGGCCTGGCCGAGCAGGTTCGCGCCGTCGCGCGTGACGCCGGCACACAGTTGAAAGTTGCCCATATCGAGGGTGACGACATCACACCCCGCATCGCCGAGCTGCAGGCAGCAGGAATTCCGTTCCGGCATCTGGACAAAGGAATCACGCTGGCCGACGCGGGCATCAAGCCGGTGTCGGCGAACGCCTACCTCGGCGGGTGGGGCATCGCCACGGCCCTGCGCCGGGGCGCCGACATCGTGATCACGCCGCGCGTCACTGACGCCGCGCTGGTCGTGGGTGTGGGTGCGTGGTGGCACGGCTGGACGCGCACCGACTTCGATGCGCTGGCCGGCGCCGTGGCCGCGGGTCACATCATCGAATGCGGTCCCCAAGCCACCGGTGGCAACTACTCCCAGCTCGCTGAGATCACCGATCGGCGCTACCCCGGTTCCCCCATCGCCGAGCTCGCACACGACGGCAGCTTCACCATCACCAAACATCCCGACACGGGCGGGCTGGTGTCGCAGGGCACCATCACCGCCCAGCTGCTCTACGAAGTCGACGCCCCCGCCTATGTCAATCCTGACGTCGTCGCGCATTTCGACACGCTGACCGTCCGCCAGGACGGACCGGACCGTGTCTGCGTCAGCGGAACTCGGGGTTCTCCTCCCCCGACGACGCTGAAGGTGTCGATGAACTACCTCGGCGGCTACCGCAACACGATGACGATGGTGCTCACCGGACTGGACATCGAGGAGAAGGCGGCGTGGGCTGTCGAGGAGCTGTTCGACATCCTCGGCGGCCGTGAGCCGTTCGATGAAGTCGATGTGCAGCTGCTGCGCTACGACAGGGCCGATCCGTTTACGTTCAGCGAGGCATGTGCGCATCTGCGGGTGACGGTCAAAGACGCCGATCGCGCGAGGGTGGACCGAGCTTTCAGTAACGCCGTGCTCGAACTCGCGGTCGCCGGGTATCCCGGCTTTCACACCACGACACCGCCTTCGTCGGCAGCCGAATTCGGCGTGTACTGGCCGACACTGGTGCCGGCTGCCGAAGTCGAGCAGGTCGTCATCCACGCCGACGGCACTCGCGAAGTCGTCACTCACACCGCGGGCACCGACGCGCCGTTGCCGGCGCCCGTGCGTGGTGAGACCGTCGGTGAATCCGCCGAGCTGGGGCCAACAACCCGACGACCTCTGGGCACCGTCGTCGCGGCGCGGTCCGGTGACAAGGGCGGCAACGCCAACGTCGGGGTGTGGACCGACAGCCCCGAACGCTGGGAGTGGCTGCGTGACCATCTGACCGTCGACAGATTCAAGAAGTTGGTCGGTGAAGCCGCCGAACTGCCGGTGCGTCGCTTCGAGTTCGCGAATCTTCGCGCGCTGAACTTCGTTGTCGTCGGCTTCCTTGGCGACGGCGTGGCCTCGTGCACGCGGGTCGACCCGCAAGCCAAGGGTCTAGGCGAATACCTTCGCGCCATCCACACCGAGATACCCGACAAATTGGTGGAGGCCTCGTAGTGGACTTCGCCGAGCCCCCCGAACACCGGGATCTGCGCGCCGCGATCGGCGCGGTCACCGACAAGTACGGCGCGGACTACTTCGCCGAACGCGCAGTCGCGCATGAGCCGACCGACGACCTGTGGCGTGACCTCGCG
>DATFCF010000394.1:0-2030 GCA_035253445.1 Mycobacterium sp. | reverse complement strand
CCCCCTCGTGGTAAAAACCTCGGCCGACGACGTTGACCCCGCGCCCCAGTGAGCGGGCGATATCGGGTCGCGCCACGACGATCGCCACCGCGCCATCCGAGCGTGGAGGCACGTCGAGCAGCCCCAACGGGCGCACGATCGGACGGGCGTCCAGAACATCCTGGAGGGTGATCTCCTTGCGCAACTGCGCGATCGGATTCATCGTGGCGTGCCTGCGGTTCTTCACTGGGATGGTTGCCAGCTGTTCGCGGGTGAGTCCGTAGTCGTGCATGTATCGGGTGGCGTTGAGCGCATACCACGCGATCGGCGTGACGCCGAAGGGAACGTGGAAGTCGACATCGCCGACGGCCCGCATCGACAGGTGCATGTGCTCGCCGGTCGGAACGTGCAGTTCGCGGTTGACCCCCAGGGCGACAGCAACTTTGGCCTTGCCGGTCGCGACACGGTCCACCGCGAGATCGAAGGCCAGGCCCCCTGTCATCCCGTTGCCGAGCACCTCGAGCAGGATGTCGTCGACGGGCATTTCGAGATACCCGGCCATGAAGGTGCCGAAATACCGCTGCTCGCAGTACGGACGGGGGAGCGAGAAGACAAGCGCATCGATGTCGCGCTTGTCCAGACCCGCATCGGCGACCGCCGCTACCAGCGCACGCAACAACATCTCGTGCTCGAGAGTGTCGTTGTACTTGCCGACAGGCAGAGCTCCGATCCCGACGACAGAAGCCAACGTCTCTGTGCTCATCTGCGCACACGTCCCATCCGCTTGTTTGAAGCCTGGCATTAACCAACTTGGATGAAACCGACTGGACATCAATATGTCAAATGCTATATTGCCAGTCATGTCGAGAGCCGGCTCACACGTGAAGGTCGCACCGCACGACACCCCGTCGAGTCACCCCGATGAGCACGACAGTGGCGCCCTCGGCCCCCTCGCCGGCGTAAAGGTGGTCGACCTGACCACGTCCTATGCGGGTCCGACCGCCTCGATGTACCTCGCGGACCTTGGTGCAGAGGTGATCAAGGTCGAGCGTCCAAACACCGGTGATGACACGCGTTGGTGGGGGCCGCCGTTCGAAAACGGCGCGTCGGCGTGGTTCGCCTCGGCCAACCGCAACAAGCGCTCCGTCGTTGTCAACGTGCGGTCCGCGGACGGCATGGAGGTCCTCGACAGTCTGCTCGCGGACGCCGACGTCTTCCTGGAAAACGTCAACCCGGACAAGCTCGCCGCGCTGGGCCTCGATCCGGCCACGCTGCGGGCGCGCCACCCCAGGCTCATCTACTGCGCGATGTCAGGCTTCGGTCTCGACGGCCCCGACAGCCCGCGTCCAGGGTACGACCTCGTCGCCCAGGCCCGCTCAGGGCTCATGTCGGTTACCGGCGCCAAAGGTGGCTCACCGCAACGCGTTTCGACCGCACTGTCGGATATCGTCACTGGCATGGCCGCTGCGCTGGCCATCTGTGCGGCACTCGTACGGCAGAAGACTCACGGCGTGGGAGAGGTCGTCGACGTGTCGCTGCTCGACAGCGATCTCGCCCTGATGGCGCCTCGCATCGCTTCTTACCTCGCCGGCGACGCCGAACCGGCGCCCAGCGGTGGGACCGACTCGGTGCTCGCGGTCTACCAGACCTTCGCCACTGCCGACCGCGATATCGCCGTCGCCATCGGCAACGACTCGATGTGGCAACGCTTTTGCACCGCTGTCGGGCTCGACGAGCTTGCCCGGGATCCCGCGCTGTCAGACAACGCGGGCCGGCGTGCCCATCGTGCGCACATCACTGCAGTCGTCGGCGACGCACTGGCTCAACGGACGTCGGCGGAATGGCTGAAGATCCTCGAGGACGCCGACGTGCCGTCGACGGCGGTGCGGACCTTGTCGGAGGTCGTGGCCGACCCGCATGTCCAGGCGCGCGGGAACTTGCTGCCCGTGCCCGGCTCCGACGCTCTCTTCGGTGTGCGTAGCCCGTTCCGGCTGGCATCGATGCCCGATCCGCCGAATGTGCGCTTTCCCGATCTGGGGGCGCACACCCGT
>DATFCF010000393.1:0-7639 GCA_035253445.1 Mycobacterium sp. | reverse complement strand
GTGAACACCAACAACGTGTCGCCGCCGACCTTCATCGACGAACCATCCGGCAGCGGGGCGCTCAACGGCATCCCGGTGACGGTGGCCCCCGCAACGACCTGACAGTATCCAAACGTGGGCACCAATCAACGCGCAAAGATCGTCATGACCGACGATGAGATCGCCGAATTCATCGACCGCAGCAGGACCGCGACGATGGCAACCGTGCTACCCGATGGCAGGCCGCACTTGGTCGCAATGTGGTACGCCGTCGTCGACGGCGAGATCTGGTTCGAGACCAAGGCCAAGTCGCAGAAGGCCGTCAACCTGCGCCGCGACCCGACGATCACGGTGATGATCGAGGACGGGCAGAGCTACGACACGTTGCGTGGGCTTTCCATCGACGGCAATGCCGAGATCCTCGATGACCCGGAAACCATTCTGCGCGTGGGCATTAGCGTGTGGGAGCGCTACAACGGGCCGTACACCGACGAGACGCGGCCGTTCGTCGACCAGATGATGAAAAACCGGATCTGCGTGCGGGTGGTGCCAGTCCGGATGCGCAGCTGGGATCACCGCAAGCTGGGCATGGGGGCGATGCCCGTCGGCGGCAGCACGGCGAAGTATCTCTGATGCCGCAGGACCGTCCCAAGCAGCTGGACTCTCCGCTGCTGCCCAAGGTTTTCAAGTACGCAGGCAAGGCGCATGTGTGGGTCTATCGCCGCACCGGCGGGCGCATCGGCGGCAAATGGCGCATCGGTGCCGGCTTCCGCAAGCCGGTGCCGACGCTGTTGCTCGAGCACCGGGGCCGTAAGTCCGGCAAGGTGTTTGTCTCGCCGCTGCTGTATATGTTCGACGGAGCGGACGTGGTGATCGTCGCGTCGCAGGGCGGACGGGCCGAGGACCCGCAGTGGTATCGCAACCTGGTGGCGACTCCCGACACCTTCGTCGAGATCGGCGCCGACCGTCGCGCGGTGCACGCGGTGACGGCGAACTCGGAGCAGCGCACGCGGCTTTGGCCGAAGCTGGTCGAGGTCTACGCGGACTTCGAGAATTACCAGAGCTGGACCGAACGCGAGATTCCGGTGGTGATCCTGCAGCCGCGCTGAGGCTTAGGCGCGGCGAAGCCGGCATTGGCCAATGCGGTGTCCCCAGCGCTCCTGCCCGCGGGCCGGTCAACCGGGCTGGCTGCAAGGCGGGATCCCCGGCGGCACGTTCGATGGCGTCGGCGACGAAGAACGCCGAGGGCACGGCCCCAGCGGCAGACGACAGCGCGCTAGCTCATCTAAGAGTTCGCCAGCCAGCGCTTGATGTCAGCGTCGACCGGGTCGACGACGTCGGCGAATTCGTCGTGCTTGTCGATGTAGGAGGCCACCATCTCGCACACGGGCACAATCCGAAGCCCGGCATCGCGGGTGGCCTGCAGCGCCTCACCGATGAGAATGGTTGCCAGACCGCGCCCTTCGAAGTCATCGGCCACCTCGGTGTGGGTGAAGACGCGTTGGCCGTCGCGGTCGGAGAACTCGGTCAGCCCGACGGATTTGCCGTCGACGGAGATCGTGAAGCGGTTGGTTGCGGCGGCGACCGTCGTGGGTGCACCCGTCTTGTCGGTGGTCATGTGTCTCCTATACCCGGATTGGGCCGTGGCTTCAGCGTCGCGTTCGGGAGCGGGGGTGCGGGCAGCCGCGACACTGCACCGCCGTAACCCTGCACCGCGCCGAAGCGGTCGTCGCGCGCCTCCCACTGGCGCCGGTACGTCGCGATGTCCTCGTGGCTGCGGCCGACGAAGTTCCACCACATCACCAGCTGTTCGGGGAATGGCGGCCCGCCCAGCAGAATCACCCGAGCCGGGCCGCCACCGCGGTTGAAGATGTTCAGCTGGCCGCGGTCGGCGCCTTGGAAGGCGAGATCGGCGATGTCCAGCGTGGTACCTGCGACCGCGACGCTGCCCTGGTCGAGCAGCACACCGTGCTCGAACGTGGCGTCGACATCCAGGGTCAGATCGGCGCCGGGCTCGAGGTCGATCTGCGCGCCGAGCAGCGGGGTGAAGGTGTGCACGGGCGAGCGATCGCCCGCGAGTTCGCCGAGGAACACCCGTACCGTCGCGCCGGCGAGACTACGTGGCGTCGGCACATAGTGGGCGAAGTCGCGCGCCGTGTCACGGTCGGCGTCGGGTAACGCCACCCAGAGCTGCACGCCGTGCAGCATGGTCGTCGCCGCGGTGGACACTTCGGAGTGGCAGATGCCGGCGCCGGCGGTCATCAAGTTCAGCTCGCCGGGCCGCACCATCGCGTGCACGCCGGCGCTGTCGCGGTGCTCCACCTCGCCATCGAAGAGCCAACTGACGGTTTGCAATCCGGTGTGCGGATGCGGCGGCACGTCCATCCCCGAGCCGCCGCGCACGTCATGCGGACCGTAGTGATCGGCAAAACACCACGCCCCGATCAGGGACCGTACGCGCTGGGGCAGTGTGCGTCGTACGCGGATCGCCCGCGGTCCACCGAGCGGGACCTCACGCGGATGCAGCACACCGGTGAATGGCGAAGCAGCACAGGCGACTTCGGCCGGTGCGGCTTCGACATTGCTCATGTCTTCACAGTAGCCTCCATCGCCGAACGGATGACGTCGAAATCGTGCTCACCGATCTGGAACACCCCGAAGCGGAATTTGTATCCCCACCGCGTCTTGTCCTCGATGAAATCCAGCTTGTCGATCAGCGGCCGGATCGGCGTCTCGGTGCACTCGAGGAAGTCGACGTTGCGTCGCCACGGCTGGAAGTCGGGTGACATGTCGGCCTGGTACGGCTCGTCGTCGGCGACCTGACCGATGGCGGTGAAGGCCTGCAGCGGTTCGCCGTCGGGGTACACGGTTTTCGGTGAGTAGAAGATGACCCAGTCACCGCGGGCCATCTTGCGCAGCATGTTCGGCTTGCCGTGATTGGCCTGGGTGAAGTGGCCTCGCACGCCACGCTCGACGTGGTCACGGCTGACGGTATTGATCCACACCTTCATGGTTCGCACGCTAGGCGCGCGCGCCGACACATATGCGTCAGTTCGAGACTGCCTGTGGATAACTTCGGACAGTTAGCATCTGACGTCATGACCGACGGTGGCTTGACGGCCGAGCATGTTCGGGGCGCGGCGTTCGACAAGCCGCGGTGGGGTAAGCGCGGCTACGACGAGAAATCCGTCGACGACTTCCTGCAACTGGTGGTTCGCCGGCTCGAGGGCCGCGGACACCTCACGGCAGACGACGTGCGCGGCATCAGGTTCAGAAAGCCGAAGTTAGGCAAACGGGGATACCGCGAGGACGGGGTCGATGCGCTGCTCGGGCAGATCGCCACGACCATCGCGAATCTGCCCAGCCGGGAATGAGCGACTAAGTGTCGTGAATCGTTGATTCACTTGCAGTAGTTGCCGTTCGAAGTCCGGGGTGTCCCGTCGGGGGTCGGCGCTGGCGTCACACCCGCCACATCAGCATCGCGATGGCAGACACGATGCTCTTCCAATTGTGATAGCGCATGCGGTATCGCAATCCGGACCACCATGAACCCTCTGGAGGGGTTACCCATGTGACCGCTGTGACAACAGGAGGACCAAGAAACCGCGCCGCGCCCCTATGCCCGAATTAATGACTCAGGACACTGGTCGACACCCGGCAGCTGACCAAGTAGGGACGGTGCCGCCATGGCGCCTCTCGGCGAGTGGTCGCTCGAAGCGACTATTTGGGTGGAGCCCGGGGCATGCCCGGCACCGTCGCATCCGTCAACCGAGCACCGCGGCGGGATATTCCTCGCTGTTGCGCTAGATGGCCATCCGTTCGTCGTCTGTCCCGTGCCACGCATCGACGGCATCCTGCAGGGGCAAGCCGAGCGCATTGCACAGTCCTATCACCGTGCCGAAGCTCGGGCTGGGCATTCTTCCGACCTCAATCTTGCGTAGCGTCTCGGGTGAGATGCCGGCGTTACGCGCGATCATCTCGGGGTCGCGGCCGGCTCGGGCTGTCCGCATCAACGCGCCGAGGCGCTGCCCGGCCCGCACCTGCTCGGGGCTCAGAGGTACACGAACCATGCCGGTCAGCATAGCCGGTATTTAAGTACCGGTACTGGTACTGTCGCTGCGGTATAAAAATACCGATCGATTGGAGGCCGGCATGATTGAACTCAAGACTCCTGGAGAAATCGACAAGATGGCGGCGACTGGTGAATTCGTCGCGGAGACGCTGGCGACGCTGTCGGTCGAGGCGCAGCCGGGCGTGAACTTGATGCAGCTCGAGCATCATGCTCGCGCGCTGATTGCGGACCGCGGCGCGACGTCGTGCTACTGGGATTACGCCCCGTCGTTCGGTCGCGGTCCATTCCGGAATGTCATTTGCCTGTCGGTCAACGATGCTGTGCTGCACGGTCTTCCGCGCGACTACGTGCTACGTGATGGCGACGTGTTGAGTCTGGACTTCGCGGTGTCGATCGACGGTTGGGTTGCCGATTCTGCGGTCACGGTCATCGTCGGCAACAGAGCGGACGCCGCCGACAGGGCGCTGATCGCGTCGACGCAAAGAGCCCTGGACGCAGGCATCGCCGCAGCGGTACCCGGCGGTCGACTCGGTGACATCTCCGCCGCAATCGGTGAAGTCGCCACCGAAGCCGGATATCGCGTCAACGCCGAATTCGGCGGCCATGGATTAGGGCGCACCATGCACGAGGATCCGCACATCTCCAATCGCGGACGGCGTGGACGCGGATTGCTGCTGCGGCCGGGCATGACCTTCGCGCTTGAACCGTGGTGGGCACGGGGTAGTGATCGTCTGGTGATGGATGCCGACGGCTGGACCCTGCGCTCGGCAGACGGGTCGAACACCGCGCACTCCGAGCACACCATCGCCATCACCGAAACCGGCCCGCGCATCCTCACACCTGCACGGTGCGCACACGAGGCGAAGTGACATAACGCCCCCGCTCGCCGCCGACCCCCCGAACGCGGCGGCGAGCGGACAGTGAACTAGGCAGTCTCGGCGTACAAGCGGCGGTCCCGGACGGGGTAACCGTTGCGCTCGGCCAGCGAACGCAGCTGCCGCAGGGCAAACGTGCGCCCCCGGCCGCCTTCCGGAATCTCGATGCCGGCCCACAGCCCTTCCGCGCGGGGTAGCTCGCAGGCGTCACGGGCACACAGCCATCGGCGCGGGCACGCCCGGCAGATGGCCTTGGCTTCCTCGTCGGCCGACGATGTCCACCGCTCGGGGTCTCGGGTGCACGCGCCGATTGGCATCTCGTCCCATTGCACTGCGTCCATGTCTGTCGCTCCTCTGCACGCTCTGCGGCGGTTCTGCCGCGATGTGACGACCGTAGCGCACAAACCGTAGCGATGCAACGGTTACTGCTACGACAATGCATTGCAGAAGCGCTTGGATGGGTAGCCGTCGGATAGCACACCTAACAAGAAAGCGCGTTGACCTCGCTATATCGGCAGATACGGCCGGCTCGGCAGATGTCAAAGTCGGATTCAAAACGTAGCGTTGATGCGGTTGGCGAAGGGCGCAAAGGTGTAGCTTTGACACGGATCAAGAGGCGGCACACGCAGTCAAGGCGTAGCGGCACCCACTGCGCTGGTTACTATTGCCTCGCCGGTTTGCCCACCAAATGCTTGAGGAATCGCCCTACATGACCAACGCGGAGTCGACCGATGAGGCGACGGACGTGCTGGATCCGGGGATGGTTCGCGCCGGGGCCGCCGCTGCCGCCCGGAGGCGCGAGCTCGACATCAGCCAGCGAAGCCTGGCGGCCGACGGCATCATCAACGCCGGGGCGCTCATCGCGTTCGAAAAGGGCAGAAGCTGGCCGCGGGATCGGACCCGAGCAAAGCTCGAGGAAGTCCTCAAATGGCCGCCCGGCACCATCTCCCGGCTACGACGAGGCGAGTCGATCTCCGCGGACGAGCACGCCGAGCGGACCTCCGGTGGCGACGAGGTGCCCCTTATTGCCCAGGCCGTGGTGACCGCGGTCAACACGTTCGGCTCGGCGATCGACTCGCTGCCGCCCATGGACGATTCCGAATTCACTCCGCGCGTCACCGCGATCCTGTCCGACCTGCGTCAGCTCGAGGCGGTGGCGGCCACGGCCACCCGGATCAGCAGGGTGACACCGGCCCTGATCAAGGCGCTGAGCACGGTGCGCAGCCGCTACGACGAACTCATGATGCGCGCCGCGAGGGCGCCGGAAGCCACGCTGGGTCAGCGGCTGTATGCCGCGCGCCGCGGCGCCAATCTCACCATCGCTGAAACCGCCCAAGCCGCAAGCGTTTCCGAGGACGACATCGTGCGAGCTGAAGCCGAGGAACCGGTGCCCGCGGCGGCGGTACACGCGATCGAATCGCTGCTCAACGACATCGCCTGATCAAGGCGTCAGCGCCGGTCCCTGCTGCGGTCGTCGCGCGTAGGGAAGTGGTCGGCCAGCGCCGCTGCGATCTCGATGAAACGACGCCTCGTCGCCGCCGACATCTCACTCGTCCGGTCGATCACGCCACCCGGCCGCAGATGCCCGTCGAACGGCACCTCGATGACCACCTGTCCCTGACTCGAAAACTGTTGCGCCAGAATCGAACGCGTCCGCTTGTCGGCGTGCCCGTCGGAGTCGTTGAGAACAATCACCGTGCGCTGCAGCAGACTCGTCAATCCCCGGTTGGCCAGCCAGTCCAGCGTCTGCCCGGCGGCGGCCGCGCCGTCGACCCACGGCGAGGACACCACAATCAGCGCGTCGAGGTCGCGCAGCACCTCTTGGGTGACGGGGGAGTCCATGGTTGAGCTGCAGTCGATGATCGAGATCGTGAAGTACCGATCCAGCCGCGAGGTCGCTTCCCGGTAGATCGCCGGATCCAGCACCCGGCGGCGGGCCGGCGTCGCCTCACCCGCCAGCACGAACAACCCGGCGGCGTTGTTGCCCACCCGGCTGCGCACATCGGCGAATGTCTCGAGGTGCTGGTCGGACGCCAACTCCCAGTAGGAGCCTTGCGCCTTGGGGTCGACGCGGCTGCCGAGCTTGCCGAACGCGGTGTCGGCGTCGATGGCGACCACACGGTCGTCCTGGCGCAGCTCGGCGAACACCGATCCGATGCTGGCCGACACCGTCGTCTTGCCGACCCCGCCCTTGCCCATCACACCGACCTTGTAATGGCCGCGCAGCCCCGACTTGATCTTCGCCACGAGTTCGGCCTGCCGGATCTCGTCAGGCGACTGGCCGAGGTTGACCAATCCGAAAGTGGCCTTGTAAAGCACGAAGCGCCAGCCGCGGCCCGGTGGTATCCGGCGGGCGGGGACCAAGTCGTCGGCCCGGATCCGATCGGCGTAGGACTCCGTCGGTGGAGGCGGTGCGCCGCGACCGTCCGGCCCAAAGCCGGTGCCTGGCCACGGTTGACCGGGCGGCCCGGCCGGCGGGTGTGCGTGGGCCGCAGGCGCGGACGGCCGCGGCGGTCGAGGTGGCTGCCAGCCCGGCGGCGGATTCCATGCGGTGGTGTCAGGACGGTTCGCGGTCGGTACCGGTCCGGTTTCGCGCGGCACCCCTGGGGGTGGGCCGTAGCGGGGAGGCGGCTGGCGAACATCTCCGCCTGCCCGCTCTGGGTCGAGGAACGGCGGCGGGCCGTCGGCTTGGCCGCCGCGTCCGCCGGGTTCG
>DATFCF010000392.1:0-4369 GCA_035253445.1 Mycobacterium sp. | reverse complement strand
AGTCAGGGCCGTACCGCAGGTCCAGCGCCGGCAGCACGATGTACAGCAGGATCGGGCCGATCCAGAAGGGCACCTGAGCGGCGGCGTGCCAGCCCCACTGATTGAACGCCCAGACCACCGGCAGCACGACGAACAGCGCCGTCGGCGCGATCAGTCCCATCAGCCAGAGATACCGCTTCTTGTCCCGCCACTGGTCGATCTCCACGGCGGAGAGTTCTGTCGTCACCGAAAGCCACCTCCTGTGAGTGCCATCACGTCTTGGCGTTGACTATAGGGACATTTTTGTCGCCCGTCTAGACATAGTGGCATGTTTTGTAAAGTCAAGCCGACGAGGTAACTAGATTTGGCCCAGGTGAGACCGGCCCACGGACCTTGGAGGACGCTCGGCATGGCTGACCCGGAACAGGCGAACGCGCTGAACAAACAGTCCCTTGAGCTGGCCGATGAGGGCTGGCCCGCCGAGGCGCTGGCCGCGAACGCCAAGGCCGTCGACCTCTACCGGGAACTGGCCGCCGCCGACCCCGACACATACACATCCCCGCTGGCGGAGGCGCTCGACAACCGGTCCAGTCAGCTGGCGGCGCTGGGCAGGCTGGACGAGGCCATGGCAGCAAGCGCCGAGGCTGTCAGCATCTACCGGGCCCTGGCCGCCGCCCGCCCGGACGAGCACACCCTGGGGCTGGCGATCGCGCTGACGAACTACGGCGCGGCCCTGGAAAGCGTGGGCCGGATCGAGGAGACGCTCACCACGGCAACCGAGGCGCTATCGCTGTACCGGCAACTGGCCGCCGCCCGCCCGGACGAGTTCACGCCCTACGTAGCGATGGCGCTGACCAACCAGGCAGGCGCACTGGAGAGCCTTGACCGACCCGAGGACGCCCTGACCGTGGCGACCGAGGCCGTCGCCGTCTACCGGCGGCTGGGTCCGGCACTCCCCGACGGGTTCACCCCCGGCCAGACGGCGGCCCTGACGGCAAAGTCCCGAGCGCTGACGAATCTCGGCCGAGATGAAGACGGTCTGACCGTGGCGACGGAACTCGTCGACGTCTATCGGCGACTGGCCGCCGCACACCCCGAGGACGTCCCTCCCGACCTCGCCGACGCGCTGATCAATCAGCCGGACGCCCTCGCGGATCTCGCCCGCAGCAACGATGCACTCGCGGCGGCGACCACGGCCGTTTACGTATACGGGCTGCTCGCCCAAGCCGACCCCGACGCGTTCGTGCCCGATCTCGCCACGGCGCTGTACACCCAGTCCTTCGAGTTGGCCGAAGCGGGCCGGCATCCGGAGGCGCTGGCAAGCGCCACCGCGGCTCTCGACGTGTACCGGGAGCTGGCCGCCGCGGACCCCGAGACGTTCACATACGACCTGGCCATGGCCCTTCACAACAATTCCTACCGGCTGACCAATCTCGACCGGTACCAAGAGGCGTTGCCCGACATCGCCGAGGCCATCGCCCTGTATCGGCCGCTCGCAGCGGCCGAGCCCGAGGACTTCACCCCCGACCTCGCCGAGGCGCTGTACGACCAGGCCGTCCCGCTGGCGGCGCTGGGCCGAAGCGACGCGGCCATCTCCGCGGTCACCGAGACCGTCAACCTGTACGAACCGCTCGTGTCCGCCGATCCGCAGACGTTTACGGACGACTACGAAAAAGCGACGACGCTCCTTCGCCGCCTTCGCCTCAGTTGACCTCGGCGGCCTCACGCTTGGCCAGCACCGAGTGCGTTCGTCCGTAGCCGAAATAGATCAGCACCCCGATCGCCATCCAGATCAAGAAGCGGATCCACGTCAGGCCCGTGAGGTTCAGCATCAGCCATACGCACGCCACGATCGCCGCGATCGGCAGCAGCGGCACCCACGGCGCCCGGAAGCCGCGCGGCAGCTCCGGTCGGGTACGCCGCAGCACGATCACCCCGGCCGACACCAGCACGAACGCGAACAGCGTGCCGATGTTCACCATTTCCTCGAGCTTGCCGATCGGGAATACCGACGCCGTTATCGCGACCAGCACACCGACGATCAGGGTGATGCGCACCGGCGTGCCATGCTGACCGGTCTTGGCCAGCGGGCGGGGCAGCAGCCCGTCGCGGCACATCGCGAACAGCACCCGCGTCTGCCCGAGCACCAGCACGATCACAACCGTCGTCAGTCCGGCCAGCGCTCCGACCGAGATCACCTTCGCGGCCCAATCCACCCCGTTCGCGGAGAACGCCGTCGCGAGGTTCGCCTTCTCGCCCGCGTCGCGCAGCACCGTGTAGCGCACCATGCCGGTCAGCACGACGGCCACCGCCACGTAGAGCACGGTGACGATCGCCAGCGAAGCGAGGATGCCCCGTGACACGTCGCGCTGCGGATTCTTGGTCTCCTCGGCGGTGGTCGCGACGATGTCGAACCCGATGAACGCGAAGAACACGATCGACGCGCCCGCGATCACGCCGTACCACCCGTAGTTGCTGCCCTCGGCTCCGGTCAGCAGCGAGAACAACGACTGCTCACTTCCGGTGCCGCCTTCGGCACCCTGCGCCGGCGGGATGAACGGCGCGTAGTTGGCCGCCTTGATGTAGAACGCGCCGACGATGACGACCAGCAGCACCACACCCACCTTGATCGCCGTGATCACCAGGCTCACTTCGGCGGACAGCTTCGTGCCCCACACCAAGATCACCGTGACGAACGCGATGATCAGCAGAGCGCCCCAATCCAATTGGAGCCCACCGAAATCCGCTGTGCCGCCACCGAAGCCGAACACCGTGCCCAGATAGCTGGACCAGCCCTTGGCCACCACCGCGGCCGCGACGGCGAACTCCAGGATCAGATCCCAGCCGATGATCCAGGCGACGAACTCGCCGAACGTCGCATAGGAGAACGTGTAGGCACTACCGGCCACGGGCACCGTCGAAGCGAATTCCGCGTAGCACAGCGCGGCCAGCCCGCAGGAAACCGCGGCGATGACGAACGAGATCGAGATCGCCGGACCGGTGATGTTGCCGGCCGTCGACGCGGTAATCGTGAAGATGCCGGCGCCGATCACCACCGAAACCCCGAAGACGGTGAGATCCCACCAGGTCAGGTCCTTGCGCAAGCGGGTCTCAGGTTCGTCGGTGTCAGCAATCGACTGCTCGACCGATTTCGTCCGCCAGGCCATTTGCATGACTCCTCCCGATTCACCGCATGTACCTTGTACTGTCCCCGCATGGTGGGGACCGGAAACCATGCTGCCGTGATCGGGGCCAGCATCGGCGGGCTTTGCGCCGCGCGGGTGCTGTCGGACTTCTACGAGCGCGTGACGGTGTTCGAACGCGACGACCTGCCGGACCAGCCCGCCAACCGGGCAGCGGTTCCGCAGGGCAGGCACGTGCACCTGCTGATGGCGCGCGGCGCGCAGGAGTTCGAAACGCATTTCCCGGGCCTGCTGGACGACATGGTCGCCGCAGGTGTGCCGATTTTGGAGAACCGGCCGGACTGTATCCACTTCGGCGCGGCCGGCCATGTCCTCGGCACCCACCACCGGCTGCAGGACGAGTTCACCGCTTACGTGCCGAGCAGACCACAGCTGGAATGGCAGATCCGGCGGCGGGTGGCGGCGATCGCCAACGTGGACATCGTGCAGACCGCGGTCAGCGAGCCCCGCTACGACTCCACCCGGCAGCGGGTGACCGGCCTGCACCTGGATTCCGGGGACACCGTGGACGCCGACCTCGTCGTCGACGCCACCGGTCGGGGCACCCGGTTGCCGGTGTGGTTGTCGCAGTGGGGATTTGAACGTCCCCGCGAGGACACTGTCGACGTGGGCATCGGCTATGCCACCCACCAGCTGCGCATCCCCGACGGCTTGATCGCCGAGAAGGTCATCGTCGCCGGCGCCTGCCGCGAGCAGCCGCTCGGCCTCGGCATGCTGTATTACGAGGACGGCACGTGGGGGCTGACGACATTCGGTGTGGCCAAAGTCGAGCCGCCGCAGAATTTTTCAGAGATGTGCGCGCTGGCCGGCGAGATCCTGCCCGCGCACATTGCGGCCGCGATCCGCCAGGGCGAGCCCATCGGCGACGTCGCGTTTCACAAGTATCCGACCAGCCGTTGGCGCCGTTACGACAAGCTCGACCGCTCTCCCGCCGGGATCATCCCGTTCGGCGACGCCGTGGCCAGCTTCAACCCCACCTTCGGACAGGGCATGACGATGACGTCACTGCAGGCGGGCCATCTGCGCCGCGCGCTGCGGGGAGTCGACGTGGCACGTGACTTCCACCGCGCGACGGCCAAGACGACCTATCCGGTGTGGCAGATGAACGCAATCGGAGATTTGGTACTGCACCGGGCCAGCGGGCCGATGCCCCGTTGGTACGTGCCCGTTGGCAATCTGTTCGATCA
>DATFCF010000391.1:0-4397 GCA_035253445.1 Mycobacterium sp. | reverse complement strand
GATCCCAAGAGTCCGGTTATTCCTGTGACACTTCCACGCGGAGCCAAGAACGATATACCGGCAATTCTTTCGCCCGCCAGTCCCTCAACCTGCAGTCCCGATGATCGATCGGGTGGACTGGTGACCGTAGATGGATCGAATGCGACCGATCCGGACGGGTGAGTCGCGTTGTCAGATCCCACAATCCTTTCGACCAGGGCAGCTTTGGTAATGTCATCGCCACAGATGGTGTCGACCATGCGTCCTTCGCGGACGGTGGTTACGCGATTGCACAACTTGGCCACTTCGGTCAGGTGGTGCGAGATGTAGATGACTGTGACACCCTTGGCCACCACTCTCGAGACGGTGTCCATTACAAGGCTGGCTTCATGGGCGGCGAGGCCAGCGGTCGGCTCGTCGAGAATGAGCAACCGGGGGGCTCGGTCAAGCGCGCGGGCCAGCATCAGCAGACGTTTATGGACGGTGCTGAGGTCACTGACCTGAGCGCTCAATGGCAGGTCCAGACCAATAGCGTCGAGTGCAGAAGCCGATCGGCGTCGTGCCTGCTTCGCCGACAGCGCTCCGAACACGGTCGGCTCGGAACCCAGCACGATGTTGTCGACGATGGAGCTCTCGGGCACCAACGAGAGCTCTTGCGGCATCAAAATGATCCGATGCTGTTGCGCGACAGAGGGGCTACTCATTTCTACCTCGCTGCCGTCGACGAGAATCGAGCCGGTATCCGCTGATTCGACGCCCCCGAGGAGTTTGACCAGTGTTGACTTACCTGCCCCGTTCGGCCCGATGATGCCGTGCACCTCCCCGGCAAGGAGGTCCATGCTCGCGCTTCTCAGTGCCTTCACGCCGCCGTAGTGTTTCGCAATGCCGCGCACCTCGAGCCATGGCCCATCGGAACCCGGCGGTCTCACTTCCGCTTCGTGGGTCGAGGCCGTCATTGGGACCGCCCTCGGTTCCGGGCTGCGATCAACACCGCGGTGACCAGAACCAACCCCTGAATCAGGGTGGAGACCCATGCGGGCTGATTGAGCTGGGTCAGTCCGGTCTGGAGCGTCAACAGCCAGACGACACCCAGCGCTGAGCCGACCACAGTGAAGCGATTACTCGTACTCATTGCAGCGCCGAGAAACACGGCAGCATACGTGCTGAGGAGAAGGCCACCCGAAATGTTCGGATAGTAAGACGCTGTTTTGGAGGTGGCGATGATGGCAGCGACTCCTGCGAGACCCGCCAGAAGAATGAAGCAGTAGACCCGAACCCTGCGGACCCGTACCCCAGCCAGGAAAGCTGCCTTGGAGTTTCCGCCGATCGCGTAAACATGCCTACCGAATTTGGTGGCGTGTAGCAGGACGAAGGCGAGAGCCACGATTGCGATGGTCACCCAAACCGGTGCTTTGAGGCCTATTACCGAGTTACTGGCGAAGTCACTGAAGGAAGGCGGGATGTTGCGGTAAATGCTCTGGTTGTCGGTGAGCATGATCTCGAGACCGGTGAGCACCGATCCGAGGGCAAGGGTGACGATAAAGGATGACGCTTTGCCGAATGTGACGAGCAAACCGATGACCAACCCGACGGCAAGTGCCAACGCCAGCGCAGCCAGACAGCTCACAAGGATTGGATAGCCGCGGTTCGCCATCAAGACAATGACCACGGCTGCAGCCACGCCCAGAACGGCGGTGAACGATAGATCGAACTCGCCGACGCCCATGGTGAAGGTGATTCCGCACGCTAGGATGACCGGAATCGCCGCCTGATTGAGAAGATCCTGCAACGTGCTCGACGTCAAAAATGTCTCCGGTCTCATGATCCCGAAAACAGTGACCATAACTATGAATCCAACGCCTACCGCCGAGTTTGCGACGAGTGCCATGGCGGTTCGTGTACCACTTCGCCGTGGCTGCACGAGACTCTCGGATTCGGACCCGGAGTCGTCCCTGTTCTCGGTATCCGTGGGGTCAGTTCCGATGTGGTTCGCTAGTAGTTCGCTCATTTGTATTCGGCTTTCCACTTGGTGAGGAACGTCTCGATCTGTTCTTGGGGGTCGAAGTAGAAGCCCTCGGCCGGCACGTTGTCCTTGTCGATGACAACGAACTTTGCGACGCCCTCCTGCGCATTGACATCGAACGCAGTGCCAGATGCCTTGTAAGCCAACAACTGGTCGATCCCGATCAAGATCGACGTATCAGTGTTGGCTCCGGCCGTCACGACTGGCTTACCGGCTCGGATCAAGTCGAGGATGCTGAGATTGTCATAGCGAACCGCGTTAATGACGTCGGGATATCCCGCTTCGGCCAAGGCCGGCGCAGACAGGGTCGCGGTGAAATCGCAGCAAGTCATCAGTGCGGCTGCGTCAGGGTGCGCACGAAGGAGGTCGGTGGCACCCTTCGAAACCTGGCTGGGGATGTCTCCCGAGATGTTGAGGTCAACAGTTCCTACGCGCGGGAAGCCGGCGGGTTCAAGGACCTCGACTGCGGCGACGTTGGGCGCGTTGGCACCTTCCTGCGCGGTGAGCGTCAGGGCCACCCACTCGGATCCCGCTGGCAGCTTTTCTTTGAGGTAGTTTCCTAGGACGACGCCGAACTCCGCGTCATCGGGCGCATATTGTGCCGTGATGAGTTTGTCGGGGTCGGGTGAATTGATGCCCAGGGCGAGAACCGGAATCCCTGCATCCTGCGCCGCCCGTAGTGGTTCTGCGATGGGTCCGGTCTGAAACCCGCCCAGGATGATGATGCCATCGACCTTTTGCTGGACGAACGACGATAGACTCTGGGCATAGACAGCAGGATCGCCTTTGCCGTCTGCTACCACTGCCGTCCAGCCGACCTTCCCGAGAGCGTCTGTGGCTGTGTTCTGCCAGTGTGTCAGGGTTTCGGACGATCCCAAGTTGTTCAGAATACCGACTGTGCCCGAGGGTAATTCGGTTGTCCCGGTGAATCCTTCGGCCTTTTCGGCGGTTGCGCTGGTACTGCTGCAGCCACTCAACGCAAGCGCTGCGATCAGTAGGAAGCCGACCAATGTCGTGAGTCGTTTCATGAGACGTCCTTCGTGCGGGTTGTGACCCGGCAAACGTTCGAGGGGATATGTGAGGGAGATCACCGTCGCCGAACCGTAGCGATCGATAGGTAGTTCTGCAAGCACTGACAATTACAGCCTTGGGGGAATGAACAACGATGGTTGAACGGCAGCTGGACGCTGTGCCAGGATGTGCGAGCTCAGAGCGTGAACTGCGTGACTTTCGTTGGATTCGGACGCGATTCACGTGATGGCCGGGGGCGGTGTGTCGCCGTGGTCGAGCTGCCCGTTGTTAAAGTAGCGATCGATAGGTAACTTCAAAATTGGCCGAGTTGGGCTGATTGCCAGCGCAGTGGTGAGACGAAGGAGTGCGGCATGGCATTGACGAGGTTGGACGGGCGTGTTGCCCTGGTAACTGGTGCGGGTGGAGGCCTCGGGCGGAGCCATGCGGTGGCTCTTGCGGAAGCCGGCGCAATGGTCGTCGTCAACGACATCGGGATCGACACAGAAGGTCGTGGTGAGGTCGACGCCAGCGCCGCTGAGCGCGTGGCTGAGGAGATCAACAGCAAGGGTGGCACCGCGGTTGCTCAGCACGCGTCGGTGGACAGCGACGAGGGCGCCCAGTCCATAGTGGCGGAGGCAATTGGCCAATTCGGTCGCCTCGACGTCGTGGTGAACAATGCTGGGATCCTGCGGGATGCGTCGTTCGGCAAACTTTCACCCGAGAGCTTCGCAGATGTTCTGCGCGTCCACCTCACGGGAACGGCAAATGTCACTCGAGCGGCATGGCCGCACCTTCGCGAGGCCGGCTACGGCCGGATCATCAACACGGCGGCTGGCGCAGGTTTGTATGGCAATTTCGGACAGAGTGCCTATTCGGCGGCAAAGATGGGCATCGTAGGGCTTACTCGCACTCTCGCGATCGAAGGCCGGGGACGAAACATCTCAGCCAACGTTGTGGCGCCGATGGCTGCCTCGCGCATGACAGAACGCATCATGAGTCAAGAGATGCTCAACCGGTTCCGGCCCGAGTATGCCTCCGCGATGGTTGCCTACCTGGCCACTGAGGCCTGCGGAGTGTCGGGGCAGATCTTTGAGATCGGCGGTGGATATTACTCGCGTGTCGCCATCGTGCAAGGAAACGGCGTCGTCTTCGACGAAGTGCCAAGCGTAGAAGAGATCCACGCCCGGTTCGACGAGTTATCGGATATCAGTGCCTATTTCGAGGCGTCTGGATCCGACGACCTCATGCCGCGGCTCCTCGAGCGGATATCGCTTGACTGAGGTTGTGAGCCAACTCTGGTCGAACGCCACACGTCGGTAGACGCTGTCCGCGCGCGAGGCGACCCATCCAGAATGCGTCGGCTCTGCGCCGGCAGGCCGCTGTG
>DATFCF010000390.1:0-2108 GCA_035253445.1 Mycobacterium sp. | reverse complement strand
GTCGACGAATTGATCCGCGGCGGGGTCCGTGACGTCGTGCTCTGCCCGGGCTCCCGCAACGCCCCGCTGGCCTTCGCGCTGCAGGACGCCGACCGGGCCGGCCGGGTGCGGTTGCATGTCCGCATCGACGAACGCACCGCGGGCTACCTCGCGATCGGGCTGGCGGTCGCCGAGCGTGCGCCGGTCTGTGTCGCGATGACGTCCGGCACCGCGGTGGCCAACCTCGGGCCCGCGGTGGTGGAGGCCAACTACGCGCGCGTACCGCTGATCGTGCTGTCGGCCAACCGGCCCTACGAGTTGCTGGGCACCGGCGCCAACCAGACGTTCGAGCAGCTGGGCTATTTCGGTACCCAGGTGCGGGCGACGATCAGCCTCGGCCTGGCCCCGGAATTGTCAGCAGCCGCGCCCGGCGATCTCCCCACACTGAATGCCCAGTGGCGATCGGCGACGTGCCGAGTTCTGGTGGCCGCCACGGGATTTCGCACCGCCAATGCAGGGCCCGTGCAATTCGACATCCCGTTGCGCGAGCCGCTGGTGCCCGATCCCCAGTCCGATCCGGTGGCGAGCTACGCCCCCGAGGGCCGCCCGAACGGCAAGCCGTGGACCTACACCCCGCCGGTCACGTTCGACCAGCCGCTCGATATCGACCTGACGCCGGACACGGTCGTCATCGCCGGGCACGGCGCGGGTGTGCACCCGAATCTCGCGGCGCTGCCGACCGTCGCCGAGCCGACCGCGCCGCCGGCGGCCAACCCGCTGCACCCGTTCGCGTTGCGACTGGTGCGCCCGAAGCAGGTCATCATGCTGGGCCGTCCGACGCTGCACCGTCCGGTGTCGGCGCTGCTGGCTGATCCGTCCGTGCCGGTGTTCGCGCTGACCACCGGCCCGCGCTGGCCGGATGTGTCGGGAAACTCGCAGGCCACCGGCACCCGCGCGGTCACGTCCGGCGAGCCGAACCCGGCGTGGCTGCATCGCTGCGCGGAGGTCCACCGGCATGCCACCGAGGCGGTCCGCACCCAGCTCAAGGCGCATCCGCTGAAGACGGGACTGCACGTCGCCGCGGCGGTGGCCGACGCGATGCGGACGGGGGACCAGCTGGTGCTTGGCGCGTCGAACCCGGTGCGCGACGTGGCGCTGGTCGGGTTGAACACCCAGGGCATCAAGGTCCGGTCCAACCGCGGCGTCGCGGGCATCGACGGCACGGTGTCGACGGCGATCGGCGCGGCGCTGGCGCACGACCGGAGCCGCTCGGCCGGCGACACCACGCCACCGCGGACCGTCGCGCTGATCGGTGACCTGACCTTCGTGCACGACAGCTCAGGGCTACTGATCGGGCCGACGGAGCCGACGCCGCGCAATCTGACGATCGTGGTGTCCAACGACAACGGCGGCGGCATCTTCGAACTGCTCGAGCAGGGCGATCCACGGTTCTCCGACGTGTCGTCGCGGATCTTCGGCACACCGCACGACGTCGACGTCGGTGCGCTGTGCCGGGCCTACCACGTGGAGAGCAGGCAGATCGAGGCCGACGACCTTGTCGGCGCACTCGATGAGCCCTTCGACGGGATGCGGGTGCTGGAGGTGAAGGCCGACCGGTCGTCGCTGCGCGCATTGCACGCATCGATCAAGGCGGCACTGTGAGCGCAGCGACGGAGGCGTCCGCGGCGAAGCGTCTGAATGCCTTGGCGCGGAAGCTGTTTCCGCGACTTTCCGTCGAGCCGAACGAGACGCGATCGCAACGCATTCTGCGGCGGGTGCGCGTCGGTATCGTGGTTGCCGCGTGCTTGGTGACGTTGCAGTCGGTGCTGCTGGTGCTCGGCGCATGGCGCAACGACCGCCAGATCGAACGTCATATGGGCGTCGCGGAAGCCAACGTGCTCAGCGCGGGACCGCGCCGTTCGACGATCGAGTTCGTCACACCCGACCGCGTCACTTATCGCCCGGAGCTCGGGGTGCTGTATCCGTCCGAGTTGGACGAAGGCATGCGGATCTACGTCGAGTACGACGAGAACAATCCCGACTTGGTGCGGGTACAGGACCGCGACGCGTCGCTGGCGATCATCCCTGCCGGCTCGATCGCGGTGGTCGGCTGGTTGATTGCCGGCGCA
>DATFCF010000389.1:0-3648 GCA_035253445.1 Mycobacterium sp. | reverse complement strand
GGGTCGACTACGCCATCTTCCTGTTCAGCCGCTACCACGAGTGCGTCCGCGGCGGCCTGAGTTCGGACGACGCCTTGGTCGCCGCCCTGGGATCGATCGGCAAGGTGATCGCGGGATCGGCGGGAACAGTTGCGATCGCGTTCTTCGGCCTGGCCTTCACCAACCTGGGGGTGTTCTCCACGGTCGGCCCGGCGCTGTCGGTCACCGTCGGTGTCGGCTTCGCCGCCTCGGTCACGCTGCTGCCCGCACTGATCGTGCTCGCGGGTCGGCGTGGCTGGGTCAAGCCCCGCAAGGACTTGACCGGGCGCTGGTGGCGGCGCTCCGGAGTGCATATCGTCCGCAGGCCCGTCGTGCACCTGGCCACCAGCCTGGTGATCCTGCTCGCGCTGGCCGGCTGTACCGCGTTGATCAAGTTCAACTACGACGACCGCAAGAATCTGCCTGCCGACGCCGAGAGCAACATGGGTTACGCGGCGCTGGACAAGCACTTCCCGGTCAGCAGCACGGTTCAGCAGTTCATCCTGATCCAGTCGCCAGGGGATCTTCGCACGCCCAAGGCGCTCGCGGATATGGAGCAGATGGCGCAGCGGGTGAGCACATTGCCCGACATCGCGATGGTGCGCGGTATCACCCGGCCCACCGGCGAAGTGCTCGAGCAAGCCAAAGCCACCTTCCAGGCAGGCGAAGTGGGCTCGAAGCTCGGCGACGCGTCCAAACTCATCGCCGACAACAACGGAAACCTCGACTTGCTGTCCGGTGGCGCTCATAAACTCGCCGACACCCTCGACCAGCTTCGCGATACCGTCCTGCAGGGGATGATCACCGTGCGTCCGCTGGCAACCGCTCTGCAGGAGATGCACGACAAGTACGGCGGATCCAAGACGCTCGACGAGATCGACAAGACCGCCACCTTGGTCAAAAACATGCGTTCCGTCGGAGACGCGATGGGTGTGAACCTGGTTCGGATCACCGACGTCTACGTGTGGGCGACGCCAATGGTCAACGCGCTCAACGTCAGTCCGATGTGTAACTTCGACCCGGCATGCGTGTCGTCGCGAAACGATCTGCAACGCATCGTCACGGCCTACAACGACGGCACCCTCGGCAAGATCGCCGAACTCGGTCGTGAGCTGCAGGCAACGGAGGGAACCGACACCCTCGACGAGTCGGTGCGCGATCTCGGTCGCACGATGGACGACGCGATTGAGGCTGCGCGCAAGATGGGCTTGGACCAGCCGGGCGGAATCGAACAGCAGCTCACCACGGCGCAGGAAGGCGCGAACCTGCTCGCCGATTCGAGCCGGCAGCTCGCGGAGGGTGTTCAGCTGCTCGTCGACCAGACGAGGACCATGGGCGGCGGATTGGATCAGGCATCTGCGTTCCTGCTGGCGATGAAGAAGGACGCGGCCAATCCGCCGATGTCCGGCTTCTATGTCCCGCCGCAGATCCTCACACAGGACGAGTTCAAAAAGGCGGCAACGCTTTTCGTCTCCTCAGACGGTCACACAGCGCGGTATTTGGTGCAGACCGCGCTGAACCCGTTCGGCACCGAATCGATGGACCAGGTCAAGGAGATCATCAAGACCGCCGAAGGCGCGCGGCCGAACACGACGTTGGCCGACGCGAAGATTTCGATGGTGGGCTTCTCGTCGGTGCAGAACGACATCCGCAACTATTACGACGCCGATGTCCAGTTCATCATCATCGTCACGCTGCTCGTCGTGTTCCTGATCCTCGTCGTGCTGTTGCGCTCGCTGATCGCGCCGATCTACTTGGTCGGATCGGTCATCCTGTCCTACCTGTCGGCGCTCGGAATCGGCGTTGTCTTCTTCCAATTCATCCTCAAGCAGGAGATCGCGTGGAGCGTGCCGGGGATGACGTTCCTGGTGCTCGTCGCTGTCGGCGCTGACTACAACCTGCTACTCATCTCACGAATCCGCGACGAGGCAGAGCGCGGAGTACGCACAGGGGTCATCCGCACCATCGGCGCGACGGGCGGCGTCATCACGTCGGCCGGCCTGATCTTCGCCGCGTCGATGTTCGGCCTGACGTTCTCCAGCATCGTCGGCGCGGTGCAGATCGGTTTCGTCATCGGTGTGGGTCTGTTGCTCGACACCTTCCTGGTCCGCACCATCACCGTGCCCGCGATCGCCGTGCTGCTCGGAAACGCGAACTGGTGGCCGGCGAAACTGAACTTCGACAAGTTAGAACCCGCGCAAGCGCAGCCGCAGGAAACTGACGAGCACGGTGACGACGGCGGCGCCGAGGCGGCCGATGAAACTACCGCCAAGGAGCCAAGCCTGGTGGGGGTGTCGGGGCGAAGCGCATACGAGGACAGGCTCCTCGGCTGCTGGGGCGCCTGATCCCGCTATCCGGATTCGGCTGCGCGACGGTAGTTTCGGATCGACAGCGGCCCGAACACCGCGGCGAAAGCCAAAACCCACGCGAGGGTAAGCGTCAACGGCCAGATCGCGGAGTCGCCTGCGGCGAGTGCACGCATCGATTCGATCGCCGGTGACATCGGTTGGAATTGGATCACCGGCTGAATCCACGTCGGGAACATCTCGACGGGGGCAACGCCTGCGCTGGCGAACACCAAGCCGATGGACCCCGTCGCCAACCAGGTGAACATGGAGTTGACCTCGTGTCCGGCTGCGAGGGCGACGGTCAGCACGACGGTCGCGAAGACGGTGACCACCAGCACCGGCACGAGCAGGAACGGGATCACCGCGATCCAGCCGCCGTCGAATCGAAGCCCGAGCGCAACGCCGACAGCGGTGATCAGCGCGGCGGCCACCAGCGTTCGTGCGGCCTCGGCGAGCAGCCTGCCGGCCAGCGCGCTGGCCCGGTGCACGGGAAACGTCCACAACCGGCTGAGCAGACCACTGGCACGTTCGTAGGGAATGGCGAAGCCCGCACCGAGTGCGCCGAACATTCCACCCGCCAAGGCGCACATCGGCACCAAGCCGTCGAGGTTGTCGGTGCCGGTGATCGTCACCATGGACTCGCCGACGAGCAGGTAGTAGATGATCAGCAGCAGCGTCGGAAACACCACGCTCTGGATCGGTATCAAAGGCTCTGTCCGCCAGCGCTTTACGTGACGTCCCGCGAACAACAGGCTTTCGGCGATCAGGGAGGTGCTCGGCTGTGTGGTCGTGGTCATTGTGTCCGCCGTTGCATGCGCATCGCGATCACACCGAACACCACCAGTAACCCGACACACCATGCGAGGCTGGCCGCCAGATTGCCGCCAAGGACCTGACCGACGGCAAATCCGCGGAGCGTTTCGGTCACCTGTGACACGGGCTGGTAGAGCACGAACGGCTCCAGCCAGTCGGGGAATGCCGTGGCCGGCGCCATCCCGGTGGACAGCAGCACCAACAGCAGTTGGGGAATCAAGAGCAGCTGACCGGCTGCGTCCATCTTCCAGCCGAATGACCCGGTGGCGTCGGCGCCCAGCGACAGCGCCAGCGTCAAGAGCAGCGCGATCACCACGAAAGCCGCCGCATACAGCAGGCCCCCGGTCATCCGGAAGCCGAATACGTAGGCGACCGTGATCGCGGCGGCCAAAGCCAGGGCGCCACGAAAGAGGCAGTACAGCATGCGAGCCATCAGCGGGACGGCCGACGATATCGGGAAGGTGCGCAG
>DATFCF010000388.1:0-3972 GCA_035253445.1 Mycobacterium sp. | reverse complement strand
GAGGGTTCGGTGGTGGTGGTCACCGCAAGTGAGCGGGATACGTTGTCGTTTTCGCAGAATTTTGTCGATGTGATCGCGGGGGGGTGAGGAAACCCGTGGTGTGTATGCGATTTTTGCCTGATCGGGTTGCGCCCACTCCGCAGGCGATGGCGGCGCTGGGGGAGATCGCCAAGAAGTACGGGGTGACATTTCTCGCACCGCCCGGCGCGCGCCCATCGGAACTGGAGAGGAACTAGGTGATGACCATGAATGCGTTGCTTACCGGATTGGACTCGGAGGGGCTGAGGTTGGTCAGCGCGGCCCATGCGTTGGTGCCGACCCTGGCCGAGCATGCTGACGAAGTCGACCGCACCGGTCATCTGTGCCCTGATGTGGTCAAGCAGATTATCGATGCCGGGCTGCTGCGAGTGTGTGTTCCCAAGCGGCTCGGTGGTGAGCAGCAGAAGATTCAGACGCAGCTGGCGATCAGCGCGGCATTGGGGCGAGGGTGTGGATCCACTGCGTGGGTGGTCCAGAACATCAGTGCCACACCAATTTTGGTGGGTATGTTTAGCGAGCGGGCTCAGCGAGAGGTCTGGGAGGACAACCCCGATATCGGGGTGTGCGCTTCGCAGAGCCTGCCGACCTCGGTGACCCGCGTCGACGGGGGTTATCGCATCGCAGGCCGCTGGGGCTTCCTTTCCGGAGTCGAACAGGCCGGCTGGGCAGGGCTGATGATTCCTATGTTCGAGGATCCGTCGGCCCCGGAGTTCTTGTTCGGTCTTGTCCCGGTCAGCGATCACCGCATCGAACAGACGTGGAATGTGATCGGGATGCGCGGAACCGCCAGCAACACTCTCGTGGTCGAAGACTGTTTCGTGCCAGAGCATCGCGTCCTGTCAATCTCCAAAGCCATGACCGGTGTCTACGCCACCGAGTATCCCGACGAGCATCTATACCGGACTCCGGTCGCTCCGGTCCTCGAACTTGCCTTGCTGGGTGCCCCGATCGGCATCGCCGAGGGTGCGGTCGAGCACGTGCTGAAGATGGCCGACAAACGCGGTATCACCTACAGCACGTACCCATCACAAAGCGCGTCCACCGGATTTCAAATCCAAGTCGCTGAAGCGGCATTGAAGATCGACACCGCGCGTCTGTTCGCCGCGCAACTCGCCCGCGAACTGGACAGTGCCGCCACACACGGAGGAATACCGGACTACACCCAGCGCACCCGCATCCGCGCAGCGATTGGGTTCGCCAGCCAGCAGTTGCGCGAAGCCATGCAGATCCTAGTTAACGCCCACGGAACCGCGACATTCGGCGAATCCAATCCCCTGCAACGGATGTGGCGCGACGTCAACACCGCCACTAGTCACGGCATGCTCACCGCCACCCTCGGCTACGAACTATACGGAAAGGCGCTGGTCGGTAGCGAAGACCTGATCGCCCCCTTGGTATGACCAACGCCAACGTACGTCGCGTTTGCAACGAGGTTTGAGTACGAAAACTACACGAATCACGATATGACAGAAGGATTGTGATGAAGCGAGACATACGACCGGCTCCTGAACGTATCTTGGTGTTCGGCGCTAGTGGCCACGTTGGTGGACCGTTGGCGCAGGCAATCGCGGATACCGAGGGCGGACCCACCCTGCGACTGGCCACCAGCTCTCCTGAGAAGGCTGCTGAACTGGCGACGAAGTTTCCGACCGCCGAAGTGGTGCAGGCCAATTACACGGACGTGCTGGGCTTGGTCACCGCATTCGACGGCGTCGACGCGGCGTTTCTGATTACGCCGGACTTCAGAGTCGACGAGCGTCAGGCGATGATCAACATCAGTGCTGCCGCTCACGCGTCGGGCAGGCAACCGCATCTGGTCAAGTTGGTAGGCGTGACGATCGGGATCAACAACGTCAACGAGCTCTGCACCGCTCTGCGTGACACAGCAGGGCCGTCGTTGCAGTACCAGCAGGCGCGAGCGGTTCTGAACGCTTCAGGCTTGCCGGTGACCTTCTTGAACTGCTTCGCCAACTTCATGGACGACTTCCTCACGGTGTGGTTTCCGTCAGTACTGACTCGCCGAGTGTTGTCGGCTCCATATGACCGAAGCTCATCGTTCATCGATACCCGCGACCTAGGACAAGCAGCTGCCAGACTGCTTCTCGAGCCACACGACCGTGAGCACGACGGGTACATGCGTCACCTCACCGGTACGGAGCGGATCAGGTTCTCCGAGGTCGCCGAACTGATGACGGACGTTCTCGGCATCGAGATCGGCTACGAGGACGATCCGCAGGCTTTCACGGAGGAGCTCAAGGAGATCATGGCGGCCCAATTCGGCGCCGGCGCTCTTGATTGGTTTCTGGCGTTCTCCGAAAACGAGCAGAAGGAGGAACCGCTGTTCATCTTGACCGACGAATTGCGGCGACTGCTTGGGCGAGAGCCGCGCACACTGCGCGAATTCATCGATGAGCACAGGCACGTCTTCCTCGGCCAGGGGTCACCGTCGCTGCAGTCCACCAAGGTCGGGTAAGGCCTCGTCGGTCGCTGGTTGCCGCCGGTGTCCCAACCTGTCATTCGCGATTTCAGCGGTGGTGACATATGGGCACGGCGGAGAAGGCGCTACGAGCTATTCGATTGCCTGTCGGCGCCGCCCGCCCTGTTGGCCACTTTCATATACGAAGATCGCGCGTGAACATCAGGGCCGCGTCGTCATCGATCACGATGCGCGTGCCTGACTCGACGGGAGTGTGTTGATAAATGACCCCCCGCCCGTCAGGAATGTACCCACGCCGGACATAGAGGCGCTGCGCCGGCCCGTAGTCCACGGAAAGTCCGACACCGAGACCGATGGTGCTGGAGCGTTGACGTGCGGCGCACTCGACCGCGTCGAGGAGTTTGGACCCTATCCCGATGTTGCGATGCCAGGGCAGCACATTCAAGTCGCTGATCTCCGGGATTCCTGCGACCCGAAATGGCTCGTAGTGGGATGTCCATATCAAGGTGCAGTGGCCAGCGAACGACCCGCCGCGTTCGGCGACAAAACAAACTCGGCTGCCTGCCTGCTGCTCTGAAAGGTATGAGTTGTAACGGTATCCGGGCTCAACCCATCCCAGTGCACTGAAGGCCGCAGCGATGGTCGCGGGATCGTCCGTGGCTAGCAGACGGACCGCGACGTCATCGCACACGATGGATCAGGGCAATTAACCCAGGCCGACGTCTGCAGGGCGAGTTCCCGGCGGGCCGAGGAAGATAACGCCCGCTTCGGCCCCGTATTCCACCATCTTCTCCATCGACGGGACGGGCGCCTCGTCGGGCGTAGGAAGACGTCGTTCGGTTGCGGGCTTGATCACATGGGCAACGAATTGTTCGAATCCTGTTGGCGCGGTGATGGCTATCCATCGCGCACCCTCCGGTGAGGTTACCTTGTAGCAGTGCGGAACTTCCTTCGGCAGGAGCACGAACTCTTCCGGGCCGATGACCGCGCTTTGATCGCCCTGCCATACCGTGATTTCGCCCTCGAGGATGAAGAATGCCTCGTCTTCGTTCTGGTGAAGGTGCAGCGGGACATCGTCTCCACCGGGTCCGTGCATGATGCTAAACGTCCATCGGTGCTCGGTGTCGGCCCCGCCGACGATCGTTTCGATGAGACTGTTTCCGAACCACCCCAGGCTTCGATCCTCTGCTCTCACGACCTTGCGTCGAGCGAGTTGATTTGCCGGAACGTGGATATCAATAGCCGAAGACATATCAATAGCTAACATCACACCCGGCTGATGTGCAAGGCATTTTTGGTCACGGTATCGACGTTTCATCCAAACATGCCGACAGTCAGGGTATCTGGCTTCGACTTCTCACGATCTGAATGTCATCGTTTCGCTCATTCACACCATAAATTGTCTGCTGCCTGATCGAATGCCGGTGCGACACAGGCGGGTACAAACGCTGAGTGCCTCTAATCATGACCGGTCGACGCGTGGATGCACACCGAGG
>DATFCF010000387.1:0-3390 GCA_035253445.1 Mycobacterium sp. | reverse complement strand
CTCCAACGTTGCGGCCAGCAGGCTCTCCAAGTTGCGCCGGGCTGCCTGAGGCTCGGCGTACTTGGCGGCGATCACCTCACCCTGTTCGGTGAGCCGCAGCGAGCCGTTCACCGCACCGGGCGGCTGGGCGAGAATGGCGTCATAGCTCGGGCCGCCGCCGCGGCCGACGGTGCCACCGCGACCGTGGAAGAGCCGCAACCGGATTCCGGTTTTGCGCGCCGATTCGACCAGGTCGAGCTCTGCGCGGTACAGCGCCCAGTTCGCGGCCAGGTACCCGCCGTCCTTGTTGGAGTCGGAGTATCCCAGCATCACTTCCTGGCTCTCACCACGGGCCGACACCATCGCCCGGTACAGCGGAAGGTCCAGCACCGCTTCGAGAATGGACGAGCCGCGCTGCAGGTCGTCGATGGTCTCGAACAGTGGCACGATGCCGACCGGGCAGAAAGGACCCGCCCCATCACTCAGGTCGAGCAGGCCAACCTCCTTGAGCAGGATCGCGGCCTCGAGCATGTCCGAAACCGATTGGCACATCGAGATGATGTAGTTCGGCACGGCCGCAGCACCGAATACCGCGACGGCGCGCGCGGCGGCCGAGCAGACGTCGAGTTCCTTACGGGCGAGTTCGGAAAGCTCCGCGACGTCTGCGATGAGCCCCTCGGGCGAAGAGCCGACGTGTCGGATCAACGGCCTGCGGGTGGCCAGCTCGGCGGCCAGCAGCTCGATGCGGTCTGGCTCGGCCAACGACCGATAGTCCGGATGCACGCCCGCCCAGGCCAACAGCTCGGCGACGACCTCTTCGTGCACTTCGGAGTTCTGTCGAAGATCCAGGCCGCAGAGGTGGAAACCGAAGACTCGCACGGCTTCCCGTAGCCGGGCCAGCCGGTCGTCGGCAAGTACCGCGCTGCCGTTCGCCCGCAGTGACCGATCGACGACGTCGAGATCCGCCTTCAGCTCTGCCGGGCCCTGGTAGCGCGCGAGCCCGAGGTCGAGCTCGTGGTCCGGCTGGCGATCCAGAATCTGCGTCGCGCTCGCCGTCAGTCGCCCGTGGATGACGCGCAGCGCACGGCGGTACGGTTCGTCGGCGCGGGCCGGCTCATGACAGTGATCCGCCAACGCCGCCAGCTCGTCGCTGACATTGACCAGCCGCGCCGACATCGACAGCTCCTCCTCCAGCGCGGTGATCTCGGCGAAGTAATGCTCCAGCGCCGTATAGGAGGCCCTGCCGGCAGCGAGGCGCACGACGTCGGCGGTGACGTTGGGATTGCCGTCGCGGTCGCCGCCGATCCATGACCCTGGCCTCAGGATCGGCTGGTCGAGCAACTGCGCGTCCGGCCAGCGGGCGTTCAGCGCGGTGCGCACCTCGGCGTTGACTTGCGGGATGACTTCGAAGAACGCCGCCTGGTAGTACCTCAGCCCGGTTTCGATTTCGTCCTGGATCTTCAACCGCGACAATCGAATCAGCGCGGTTTGCCACAACGTCAAGATGTGGCGGCGCAACTCGCGCTCGATTTCGCGGTTGTCCCCGGTTTCGGTGTGCCCGTGCAGGCGTAACCGCATCAACTCGGTGATGCGGTGCTGGGTGTCGAACACGGTGCGGCGACGGGTCTCGGTGGGGTGCGCCGTGATCACCGGCGACACCAGCGCACCGGCAAGTGCGTCGGCCACGATCGCCGAGTCCAGTTGGGCTGAATCGAGTTTCAGGTAAGTGGCGGCCAGGCTGCTGTCCTGTGGTGGTTCGCCTCCCGCTACGTGCACGGCGCGGCGGCGCTCGCGGTGGATGTCCTCGGCGACGTTGGCCAACAACGCGAAGTGGGTGAAGGCGCGGATGACGGGGATCGCCTGGTGGATGTCGATGCCGTCGAACATGCCGGCCAGCTCGGTGCGGTCGATCTCGGAGCGCCGCACCCGAAACGATTCAACGCGGGCCCGCTCGACGAGGTCGAAGACCTCCTCACCGTTCTGCTCGCGCACGGTGTCGCCGAGGATCGCGCCAAGTAACCGAATGTCTTCGCGCATCGGCTCGGTCGCCTCGCGGCCGATCTGCGTGCGGTGCACAGCACCGATCGGCGTTAGCGCGGTGTCGGTGCTCTCAGCCATCCTCCAAGTATCGACGCCGCCCGAACCACCCGCATGGCGAGCGGTTTGCTGCCGGCCGTCACGGGAGAGCATGATGAGGCGTAGCAAACACAGACTTCATGCAGACGTGATGCGTCGTTCGGTATTGGCCTTCATCGTCGCGGCAGGGTCGGCCGGCGCTGCCCTTGGTGGCAGCGCCGTGGCGAGCGCCGCGTCGGCCTGTCCAAAGCCCACCGTGATCATCCAGGGCGAGATCTTCAGCACACCGAAGGGACCGGTCTGCGACGACGACGTGGCGAGCAACGACGGCCTTCTGGGCAACGCGCCCGTGGTGGGCAATCTGCCCGGTCGTGGCGGCGTGCTCTAGCTGTACTTGATCTGCAGCGCGACGCCGACGATCGAAACGACCCAGATCCCGACGACGAACAACGTCAGCCGGTCGAGGTTCTTCTCCACCACCGTCGACCCGGAGAGGCTGGACTGCACACCGCCGCCGAACAGGGTGGACAGACCGCCGCCCTTCGCGCGATGCAGCAGCACCAGGACCATCACCAACAAACTGGTGACAACCAGAATGATCTGCAGGGCCAATTCCATGGCCGCCAGACTACAGGCCGCGCGGTCCGCTCAGGGAAGCGGCCCACCAGCGGCGATGGCCGAAAGTATGGCGAACTGCTCACCGTCCAGCGACGCCCCGCCGACCAGCGCGCCGTCCACATCCTCCTGCGCGACGATCTCGCCGACGTTCTTGGCGTTCACCGAGCCGCCGTACAGCACCCGCACCCCGGCAGCCAGCTGCGGTGAGGCCAGCTTGCCGAGCTCGTCGCGGATCGCCTTACACACTTCCTGAGCGTCGGCCGCACTGGCCACCCGGCCGGTGCCGATCGCCCACACCGGCTCGTAGGCGATGACGGCCGTGCCGATCTGCTCCGCCGACAGCCCGGCCAGTGAGCCCCGCAACATCTCCACGTTGTGCTCGACGTGGTTACCGGCCTCGCGCACCTCGAGTTGCTCGCCGATGCAGATGATCGGCGTGAGTCCGTGTTTGAACGCGGCGGCCGATTTCGCCGCGACGAGCGCGTCGTCCTCGCCGTGGTAGGTCCGACGTTCGGAGTGCCCGACGACGACGAAGGTGCACCCCAGCTTCGCGAGGAACGCCCCGCTGATTTCGCCGGTGTACGCGCCGGAATCGTGCTGCGAGACGTCCTGCGCGCCATACGTCAGGCGCAGCTTGTCGCCATCGACCAGCGTCTGCACGCTGCGTAGGTCGGTGAATGGCGGCAGCACCGCGACATCGACCTTGTCGAAGTACTT
>DATFCF010000386.1:0-6076 GCA_035253445.1 Mycobacterium sp. | reverse complement strand
GAGGTGATCGCCGCCAAGTACGCCGAACCGCGGATTGCGCACCGCAACCTCGAAACGTTGCTCGCCGCCACGTTGGAAGCAACGCTGCTGGACGTCGAGGGCCTCGGCGACGCCGCGGGTCCAGCGTACGACGTGCTCGACGAGCTGGCGGCCCGCGCGCAGCGCGCCTACACCGAATTGGTTCACGAGACACCGGGATTCGTCGAGTACTTCAAGGCGTCCACCCCGGTCAGCGAGATCGGCGCGCTCAACATCGGCAGCAGACCGACATCGCGCAAGCCCACCACGTCGATCTCTGATCTGCGTGCGATTCCCTGGGTGCTGGCATGGAGCCAGTCGCGCGTCATGTTGCCCGGTTGGTACGGCACGGGAACCGCGTTCGAGGAATGGATCCGAGAGGGGGACGGCAGGCTGGAGGTGCTGCAGGATCTCTATCGGCGGTGGCCGTTCTTCGCGACCGTGTTGTCGAATATGGCGCAGGTGCTTTCGAAGTCGGACCTGGGCCTTGCCGCCCGCTATTCCGAACTGGTGGAGGACGAGGCGTTGCGGCGCAGGGTCTTTGACAAGATCGTCGCCGAGCACGAACGCACGATACGGATGCACAAGCGCATCACAGGTCAGGACGACCTGCTGGCCGACAACCCGGCGTTGGCCCGTTCGGTGTTCAACCGATTCCCGTATCTGGAGCCGCTGAACCATCTGCAGGTCGAGCTGCTGCGCCGTTATCGTTCCGGGGACACCGATGAGCTTGTGCAACGGGGCATCCTGCTGACCATGAGCGGGCTGGCTACTGCGTTGCGCAACAGCGGCTAGCCGGCCGGCGGCTTAGAGGCCGGTGGTTCGGCGTACCGCACTGACCGCCCCGCGCACGGCCTGTTCGGTGGCGGCCAGTGGCGACATCACGGATTCACCGATGCCGACGATGCGCTCGACGCGGGCGACGATGCCTTCCATCCGATCGACCACCGCGTTGAGGCGCGGCGCGAGTTCGTTGATGCTGTTGATCGTCTCGTTGAACCGTTCCAGGGTTACGTCGAGGTTTTCGGTCGAATTGTTCAGATCGACCAGGGTCTCGCTCAGGCCTTCCAGGATGGTGTCGACCTGCTCCACCGTGACGTCGGCGTTGAGTGCCGCCTGCGCGAGCTTCCTGATCCGCTCGGGTCCGGTGCGCACCGGCTTACCGCCCTTGTCTGCCATGACGGCCATTATTGCTCGCCGCTGCGTGGAACCGAACCGCCCCCGCCCACATCTGAATCGGATATGACTGATTGCGGAGGGGACTGCCCGGCTCGCCCGTGTTGTGCCAATCCACGGCTACGGGCGCACGCAATTGACGCAGCAAGCCAGCTGACCGACTACTTGGCGGGATACCGCGATGGTGAAACCGACTGTGGTTCGCTTCTCGAGCCGAACCACTGACACCCGCCGGCGTTGCCCACGGGGGCCGGCTACGACAGCTTGCCGGCGGCTTCCTCGTCCAGCAGCCACACGGTCGCATCGCGACCCACCGCACCCGCGGCGGGGACGTCCACCGGGTCGGCGCCACCGATAGCGGCGGCCACCGCGTCGGCCTTGGCCGCACCCGACACGATGAGCCACACCTCACGCGACCGCTGAATCGCAGGCAACGTCAACGTGATCCGTCGCGGCGGCGGTTTGGGGGAGTCGGCGACCCCGACAACCATGCGGCTGGACTCCCTGACGGCAGGCGTATGGGGGAACAGCGAGTTGATGTGGCCTTCGCCGCCCATCCCCAGTAGGTGCACGTCGAAGATCGGCGTCGGCTCGCCGGGTTCGGCGTTGGCGGCCAGCACCTGCTCGTAGGCGAGCGCGGCGGCGTCCAGGTCATCGCCGAACTCGCCGTCGCTGGCTGGCATCGAGTGCACGTTGGCCGGCGGGATGCCGACACGGTCAAGCAGTGCCTCACGGGCCTGCTTGTCGTTGCGTTCGCCGTCGTCGTGGGGGACGTAGCGATCGTCGCCCCAGAACAGATGCACCCTCGACCAGTCGATGCGATCGCTTTCGGCAAGTTTGGTCAACATCCCGATGCCCGTTCCGCCGCCGGTCAGCACGATCATCGCCCTGCCACGGAACTCGACCACGGAGACGATCTCCTCCGCCAACCGTCTACCGGCCGCCGCCACCAGCGCCGTCGTATCGGGGTAGGTGTGCACAGACGTGCTCATACGTATTGCACCTTGTCGATGCCCTGCAGCGCCTCGTGGTAGATCTCGTCAGCATCCAGCCGGCGCATGTCTTCGGCGAGACATTCCTTGGCTTCCCTGCGCGCCAACGGAATTCGGGCTTCCGGCCTGCTGGTACGTGTGAGTGTCGCCGTGACACCCGTCTGCGGACGGCTCAGCGTGATGGTTTCGGAGTCCCGAACCAGTTCCACCTTCAAATCGCCGACCGCTCGCTGAACGGGGCCGTCGATGCGTGCGGCCAGCCAGCCCGCCAAGATGTCGAGTGCGGGTTCAGTTTTGAGGCCCGACACCACCGCCGACGTGATCGGTTCGTGCGGTGGCTGGTCGACTGCTGACGCCAACAACGCTCGCCAGTAGGTGATGCGACTCCAGGCCAGGTCCGTGTCGCCGTTGGTGTAGCCCTGCAATCGGCCTTTGATGGCAGCCAGCGGATCGGAGCTGTTGGTGGCATCGGTAATTCGCCGAATGGCCAACTGGCCCAAAGGATCCTTCGCGGGGACGGCAGGGGCCGACGCGGGCCACCAAGTCACCACCGGGGTGTCCGGAAGTAGGAACGGCAGCACCACGCTGCTGGCGTGGTCGGCAAGCTCACCCTGCAGACGCAGCACGACCACCTCGCCGGCGCCCGCGTCGGCGCCGACCCGGATCTCGGCGTCCAGCTGCGGCTGCGCGGCCTCGCGGTCGCCGGGGAGCACCGCGATCACCCGGCAGGGATGCTCGCGGCTGGCGTAGTTCGCGGCCTGGACGGAGTCCTCGAGGATTTCCTCGGAATCCGGCGCGATGACGAGCGTCAGCACGCGGGAGAGGGTGATCGCGCCACCCTCCTCACGCAGCCCGATGATCTTCTTGTTGACGTCGTTGGTGTTGGTCGCCGGCAGGTTGACGATCACGGCCGCCTCCATTCCCGGCCCAGCCGGTGGATCATCTCGAACGCCGACGGCGGCCCCCAGGTCCCCGACTCGTAAGGTGCGGGTTTTCCGTCCGCCGCCCAGGCGTCAAGCACGGGATCGAGGATTTCCCAGGACATTTCGACTTCGGCGTTCACCGGAAACAGTGATGGCTCACCGAGCAGCACGTCGAGGATCAGCCGCTCGTACGCCTCGGGAGAATCCTCGGCGAACGCCGAGCCGTACGAGAAGTCCATGTTGACATCGCGGACCTCCATCTGGCTACCGGGCACCTTCGAGCCGAATCGCGTCGTGATCCCTTCGTCGGGTTGCACCCGGATCACCAATGCGTTCTGGCCGAGCTCCTCGGTCATAGTCTTGTCGAACGGCAGATGCGGAGCCCGCTTGAAGATCAAGGCGACTTCGGTAACCCTGCGAGCCAAGCGTTTTCCGGTGCGTAGAAAAAACGGGACACCGGCCCAGCGGCGGGTGTCGATCTCGAGCGTGATGGCGGCGAACGTCTCGGTGGCCGAATCCTTGGAGAATCCCTGCTCTTCGAGCAATCCGACGACCTTCTCGCTGCCCTGCCAGCCGGCGGCGTACTGTCCGCGCGCGGTCGTCTGATCCAGCGGTTGCATCAGCTGAGTGGCCGAGAGCACCTTGATCTTCTCGGCCTGCAGTTGGCGCGGGCCGAAGTTGACCGGCTCCTCCATCCCGATCAGTGCCAGCAGCTGCATCAGGTGGTTCTGGATCACGTCGCGCGCCGCACCGACTCCGTCGTAATAGCCGGCCCGTCCGCCCAGTCCGATGTCCTCGGCCATGGTGATCTGGACGCTGTCGACGTAGTTGTTGTTCCAGATCGGTTCGTACAACTCGTTGGCGAACCGCAGCGCAAGGATGTTCTGGACGGTCTCCTTACCCAGGTAGTGGTCGATACGGAACACCGACTCCTCGGGGAAGACGCTGTTGACCACCGAGTTGAGTTCGCGGGCACTCTCCAGGTCGTGGCCGAATGGCTTCTCGATGACGACGCGGCTCCACCGGTCCTGGCTCGGGCGCGCCAGGCCCGACTTCTGCAACTGCTCGCACACCATTTGAAAGGCGTTGGGCGGGATGGACAAGTAGAACGCGTGATTGCCGCCGGTGCCGCGTTCGGCGTCGAGCTTTTCGAGCGTCTCGGCGAGCCGGCCGAACGCCGCTTCGTCGTCGAACGTGCCCTGGACGAACCGGATTCCCTCGGCCAGGCGGTCCCAGACCTCCTGGCGGAACGGCGTGCGCGCATGCTGCTTGACGGCGTCGTACACGACCTTGCCGAAGTCCTCATCGGCCCAGTCCCGCCGCGCGAAGCCGACGAGGGCGAAGCTGGCCGGCAACAGCCCGCGGTTGGCCAGGTCGTAGATCGCCGGCATCAGCTTCTTGCGGGCCAGATCGCCGGTGACGCCGAAGATCACCACGCCACACGGGCCGGGAATCCGCGGCATCCGCTTATCGCGCTTGTCCCGCAGGCAGTTATGCCAGCCCTGTCCGGTGGACGTGACCTTGTCGTTGACGGCGGTCATTCTCGGCTCAGGGCTTCTTCTCGTCCAGCTGCCCCTGCGTCGCCTCGAGAAGTTCAAGCCATGCCTTCTCGAACTTCTCCACACCCTCTTCTTCGAGCACCCGGAACACGTCTGGTAGGTCGACGCCCACCGCGGAGAGTTTGTCGAAGACCGCCTGCGACTCTTCGGCTTTCCCGGCCACGGTGTCGCCGGTGATCACGCCGTGGTCGGCCACCGCGTCAATCGTCTTCTCCGGCATGGTGTTCACCGTGTTCGGGGCGACCAGTTCGGTCACGTACAACGTGTCTGAGTATTCCGGGTTCTTCACGCCGGTGGACGCCCACAGCGGACGCTGTACGCGCGCGCCGCCGGACGCCAGAGCTTCGTATCGTGAGCCACCGACGAACACTTCCTCGTAGGCCGCGTAGGCCAGCCGCGCGTTGGCGACGCCGGCCTGACCGCGCAGCGCCAACGCGTCATCGCTGCCGATCTTCTCCAGCCGGTTGTCGATCTCCGTGTCCACCCGGGACACGAAAAACGATGCGACCGAATGGATTTTCGAGATGTCGTGGCCGGCCTCCTTGGCCGCCTCAAGCCCTGCCAAGTAGGCGTCCATCACGGCGCGGTGGCGTTCGACCGAGAAGATCAGCGTCACGTTGACCGAAATGCCCTCGGCGATAACGGCCGTGATCGCCGGCAATCCGGCCAAGGTGGCGGGGATCTTGATCAGCAGGTTCGGCCGGTCGACGATCTTCCACAGCTCGATCGCCTGCAGGATCGTCTTGTCGGTGTCGTGAGCAAGGCGCGGGTCGACCTCGATCGACACTCGGCCGTCGACGCCGTCGGAGCGCTCGTACTGCTTGGCCAGCACGTCGCACGCGTTACGGACGTCGTCGGTGGTGACGGTGCGGATGGTGGCGTCCACATCGGCGCCACGCTCGGCGAGTTCGGCGACCTGCGCGTCGTAGGCCGTTCCCTTCGACAACGCGGCCTGGAAGATCGAGGGGTTGGTGGTGACGCCGACGACGGACTTGGTGTCGATCAGCTCCTGCAGGTTGCCCGTCTGCAGTCGGTCCCGAGACAGGTCGTCCAGCCAGACGGACACACCCGCCGCGGACAGTGCCGCGAGATTCGGATTCTGAGCCATGGTGTTGCCTTTCGATTTCAGTTCAGTTGTCTAGTGATCGCTCCGCGGCGGCCACCACTGCCTCTGGGGTGAACCCGAACTCGCGGAACAACGTCTTGTCGTCGGCCGATTCGCCGTAGTGCTCGATCGAGACGATCTCGCCGGTGTCACCGACCAGCTTGTACCAACTCTGCGCGACTGCCGCCTCGACGGCGACCCGCGCGGACACTGCAGGCGGCAGCACACTGTCGCGGTACTCGACCGGCTGGGACTCGAACCACTCCACGCACGGCATCGACACCACCGAGGCGGTGATTCCCT
>DATFCF010000385.1:0-4525 GCA_035253445.1 Mycobacterium sp. | reverse complement strand
CCACGCGTCGGGCTTGAGGTAGGCCCCAACGGGCGCGCGCTCGGCCTCGGTGTGTGCCAGCTTGCGGGCGGCGGCCCACTCGATGATCAGCAACACGAGAAAGAACGGGATGGCGAACGTCACGGGATCGTGCATCAGCGGCGGCAGCACGTCCGTGAAAGCACGTGTCCAGTCCATCGTCGGCACCTCCGGGGCAAAGTCTAACGACCACGCCGAGGGCAGCTACCGAAAGTTGAGGACTGCGTTGCCCCACGTCGCGCGGATGTGCAGGTCGATGTCGTTCACGATCGCGTCGCGGCGGTCGATGATCAGGCAGGCGCGGTCCGACTCGTGATACGGCGCCCACTCCGGTTCGCCGGGCAGACCGTTGGGCTTCCCCTCGACGGCGAAGTTCACCCAGCGGGCCCGCATCCGCTCCGACACCGCCGCACCGGTCTTCAGCCCGCCCAGTTTGAATGTCAAGTCCTTGGGCCCGGCAATCAAATTGCCCCAGACATAAGGCAATTCAGTGGCGTGGGTCGCACCGATCCCCATCGCCTTCAGCATTGGGGTGGCCCAGTCGAATCGGTAAAGGTATACCGGCGCGACCGCGCTGTGCCCCTCCGCCAGCCACACCGAGGGCATCCGGAAGCCGACATCGCGCGCCACACCCATCCCCCGGGTCTTGGTGCGCCTGCTGCGATAGGCGGTCGCGATCGCCTCCTCGGTCGGCAATTGCACATCGGGTTGTTCGGCAGCCATCTCAGCGAACATCCGCCGGATCTCGTGGGGCGTGATCGGCATCAACGGCGACTTCATCCACTTGAACAGCGCCGCCTCGTGCTTGTTGGTGCCGATGATCAACGGCACTGGATGCGAGCGGCCTTCGCGCGCCAGTTTGACCGGATAGTCGGGCACAAGGTCGCCGTCGACGATCGGAGCGAAGGCCAGGGTGCCGGGGCTACTCAGCGGCACGTCGTTGAACAGTTCGCGCGACGCCGCGACGATCGCCTCGTCCGGCACGTCTGGCAAGCGGGCAACGTCGTCCGCCCCCAGGCCAACTGTGTCGAGGAACCGCTCGGCGATCCGGCGACCCCTGGTTGCGTCGTATACCGACGTAGCCGGCGAGCTTTGCGCAATTGCGGCAGCGAACAGTCCCGCAGCGGCCGGGGTAGTCAGCAGGGTGGTGACAATGGCAGCGCCTGCCGATTCGCCGAAGAGCGTCACCTGGCCGGGATCGCCACCGAATCCGGCGATGTTGTCGCGCACCCACTGCAACGCCAGGATGACGTCGCGCAGGCCCGGATTGGATTCGAAGCGCCGGGTCGGGGTGGAGAACGAGGACAAGTCGAGGAACCCGAAGGCCCCGACGCGGTAGTTGACGGTCACGACCACAACGTCGCCGCCGGCGCTCAACACTGTCGCGTCGTAGAGCGGTTGGCTCGCCGAACCGAAGATGTATGCGCCGCCGTGAACCCACACCATCACCGGTTTACGGTCGCCGGCGGCGGTCTCCGACGACGTCCAGACGTTGAGAGTCAGGCAGTCGTCGCCTTGCGGGGCGCCCAGGTCGATCGGTATCCGCGGCTCGACCGGCTGCGGGCAGACCGGACCGAAGGCGGTCGCATCGGCGATCTCGCGCCACGGCTTGGGAGGTTCGGGCGCGCGCCATCGCTGGTCCCCGGCCGGGGCGGCGGCGTAGCGCAGCCCCCTCCACACCTTCACCAGGCCGTCGTCGCTGCCGCGAACTGGCCCGTTGACGGTGTCGACCACCGCGTCTGCGTTTGCCATCGAGTCGATGGTACGGACATCCCGCAGCCTTCGGTGCTAGCCGAGAACACGATGTCGTGCCGGGAACTCCTTCGATCACCGCGGCTGGTGCGCTGACGAATCTGAGCTTGTGCTCGAAAATTGGTCAAAATCTCGCGCACAACTTCACGTTCGGCGCGTACGACGCCGTCGGCTAGTTTGGTCGGGTGCGGAAGTGGGCGCTGCTCTTCGCGGCCATCGCGGTCGAGGTTGCGGCGACGTTGTCTTTACGTGCTTCCCAAGACCATTCGGCGTGGCTTACGGTCGTCGTCGCCGGCTACATCGGATCGTTCGTCCTGCTGACGCTCGTCTTGCGGATCGGCATGCCGATCGGTGTCGCGTACGGCATCTGGGGCGCATCGGGAACCGCGGCGACGGCGGTGCTCGCCGCAGCGATCTTCGGGGACCGATTCACCTGGCCGATCGTTGCCGGCATCGCGCTGATCATCGGCGGTGTGCTGCTGGTCGAGTTCGGATCACGCCAAGCCGCAGCGGGTGAGTCGTGATGTGGCTGGCACTTGCCGGCGCGATTCTCATCGAGGTCGTCGCGACGCTGTCGCTGCGCGCCTCCGACGGCTTCCGCAAGAAGGCGTGGATCGGGCCCGTCGTCGCCGGCTATCTGGTGTCGTTCTATCTGCTGTGGCTGTCGCTGTCGCTGGGCATGCCGGTCGGCATCGCCTACGGCGTGTGGACTGCGTGCGGCGTGGCGCTGGTCGCCGTCGTCGCGCGAGTCCTGTTCGCCGAGCCGCTGACGTGGATCATGACGCTGGGCATCGTGCTCATCGTGGCCGGCGTCCTCATGATCGAGATGGCCGGCGTCGCGCACTGAGCGCACCCGCCAGCGCGATCACCACCAGACCGGCCACCGGGACGCTCAGCAGCCCGACCCGAAGGCTGGTCGCGTCGGCGATGACGCCGACGATCAGTGGCGCACCGAAGAAGCCGACGCGCATCAGCCAAGTCACCGCGGTCAGCCCGGTGCCCGGTCGCATGCCGGGCAGTTGATCGGCGCCGTGCATGGCGGCGGGTATCAGTGTGGCGACGCCGAGACCGGCGGCCGCGAACCCCGCGATGGTGGCTGGGACGCTGGGAAACGCCAGGGCCGCGCCCATTCCGGTGGCGGTGATCAGCGCGCCGGCCCTGGTCACCGCGCGTTCACCGAACCGGTCGACAAGCCGGTCGCCAATCAACCGTCCAAGGAACATGAACCCGACAAGGGCGATGTAGCCGAACGCCGCGATCGGACCGGGCGCGCCGAGGCCGTCGCGCAGATACAGCGTCGACCACGAACTGCCTGCGTCCTCCACGGTGGCACCCGCGATCGCGATGACCACCAACGCCACCAGCGTCACGTACACCGCCATGCCGGCGCCGCCGCGACCCGCCGCCCCCGCCGACGGATGGTCGTCGTGATCGTCGCCTTTGAGCAGGTAGGGATACGCGAGCAGGACGACGGCACTGAACACCGCAGCAGCGATCGCCAAATGCGTTGCGCGCGGGATGTTTAGCGCGATCGCTCCTGCCCCCATCAATCCGCCGAGAATTGCCCCCACCGCCCACACCGCATGTAGCGAGTTGATGATCGACCGGCCGTAGTTCCGCTGCACCCGCAGCCCGTGGGCGTTCTGCGCGACATCGGTGACCGCGTCGGATGCCCCCGCGATGAACAACGCGGCCGCGAGCACGACGGGTGTAGTCGCCATGCCGGCGATCACCACGAACACCCCGATACCGATGGTGCCTGCCACCGCCACCCGCGACGATCGATAGCGGCGGATCAGCGCCGCCGCGGTGAGCCCGGCGACCAGCGCCCCACCGGAAAACGCCGCGATCGCCGCGCCGTACACCGCATTGGACAGATGCAGATCAGTTTTGATCTCGGGGTAGCGCGGCAGCAGGTTCGCGAATAGCGCCCCATTGGTCAAGAACAGCGCCGCGACCGCGATCCGGGCCCTCCGGTTCTGCGCCTCGGCTACGTCGAGCCGTTCGGGCGCCATGAACCGGACACTACCGAAATCCCATGCCTCACTTGGTCGCGTGCGTCCGCAGCTGTTCGCTCGTCGCCCAAAGGTCAAGCGCTTTGTCGCGGTCATACGAATCGGCCGACGAGCGCACCGGCCTGCCGCCGTCGAAGTACTCCCCCGTCACACCGTCGAACCGGGCGTCGCCAACCAGCGCGGCGAGGTAGCGACCCGACGTGCGAGTGCTGCGTACACCGGGTAACACGCGGAGGGCGGGCAGCAGATATCGCCAGGCCAGCCGCTGTAGCCGCGGGTAGTCGCGCGCCAGTCCGGAGCCGGGCATCAGGCCCGGATCGAACGCGGTGACGGTCACGCCCTGCTCGCCGTGGCCGAGGCGCCGGTCAAGCTCGTAGGCGAACAGCACGTTGCACAGCTTGGACGTGGTGTAGCGGCGGCGGCCGTCGGCGGCCTGCTCGGCACGCGGATGCGCGAGGTTGGCGGCAGAGGTGTAGTGCGGGTCGGGCATGCCGGTGTGCTTGTTCGGGTCATGAGTGCCGCTGCTGACGACGACGATGCGCGCGGGACGACTCAGGTGATCGAGCACCTCCTGCACCAGTGCGAAGTGTCCGAGGTGGTTCACGCCGAACGTCATCTCGAACCCGTCGTGCGTGACCTGACGTTTCGACAGCGTGCCGCCGGCGTTGTTGACGAGCACGTCGAGACGCTCGAACTTCGCGTGGACGTTGTCGGCGGTGGTGCGCACCGAGTCGAGCGAC
>DATFCF010000384.1:0-5583 GCA_035253445.1 Mycobacterium sp. | reverse complement strand
ACCCATCCGCTAGCGGTCGCCAACATCCTGGCCGAGCTCGGCATGGACACCACGACTCTGGTGGCCGCGCTGCTGCACGACACGGTCGAAGACACCGGCTACACCATGGAGGCGCTCGCCGCTGATTTCGGCGACGAGGTCGCGCATCTCGTCGACGGCGTGACGAAGCTGGACAAGGTGGCGCTGGGCACCGCGGCAGACGCCGAGACGATCCGCAAGATGATCATCGCGATGGGCCGCGACGGGCGGGTGCTGGTGATCAAGGTCGCCGACCGATTGCACAACATGCGAACCATGCGCTTCCTGCCCCCTGAGAAGCAGGCCCGCAAGGCCCGCGAGACGCTGGAAGTTATTGCGCCGCTTGCACATCGGCTGGGAATGGCGACGGTCAAGTGGGAACTCGAAGACCTGTCGTTTGCGATCCTGCACCCGAAGAAGTACGAGGAGATCGTGCGACTGGTCGCCGACCGGGCGCCGTCGCGCGACACCTATCTGGCGAAGGTGCGCGCCGAGATCACCGCCACGCTGAACGCGTCGAAGATCAACGCTGTGGTGGAGGGCCGCCCGAAGCACTACTGGTCGATCTATCAGAAGATGATCGTCAAGGGCCGCGACTTCGACGACATCCATGACCTGGTCGGCGTGCGCATCCTGTGTGACGAGATCCGCGACTGTTATGCCGCTGTGGGCGTTGTGCATTCGCTGTGGCAGCCAATGGCGGGCCGGTTCAAGGACTACATCGCGCAGCCGCGGTTCGGTGTGTACCAGTCGCTGCACACCACCGTCATCGGGCCGGAGGGCAAGCCGCTGGAAGTGCAGATCCGCACCAGCGACATGCACCGCACCGCCGAGTACGGTATCGCCGCGCACTGGCGCTACAAGGAGAACAAGGGCCGCAACGGTGTTCCGCATCCGCACGCCGCCGCCGAGATCGACGACATGGCTTGGATGCGACAGCTGCTTGACTGGCAGCGGGAAGCCGCCGACCCCGACGACTTCTTGGAGTCGCTGCGCTACGACCTTGCGGTGCAAGAGATCTTCGTGTTCACGCCGAAGGGTGATGTGATCACGCTGCCGACGGGGTCCACGCCGGTGGACTTCGCCTACGCGGTGCACACCGAGGTCGGTCACCGCTGCATCGGCGCCCGGGTCAACGGCCGGCTGGTCGCGCTGGAACGCAAGCTCGAAAACGGCGACCAGGTCGAGGTTTTCACATCGAAGGCACTCAACGCCGGCCCGTCACGGGACTGGCAGTCCTTCGTGGTGTCGCCGCGGGCCAAGGCCAAGATTCGGCAGTGGTTCGCCAAAGAGCGCCGCGAGGAGGCGCTGGAGTCCGGTAAGGACGCGATCGCCCGGGAGGTACGCCGCGGCGGACTTCCGTTGCAGCGCTTGATGAATGGCGTTTCGATGGCGGCTCTGGCCCGTGAACTGCGGTACGCCGATGTGTCGGCGCTGTACACCGCGGTCGGCGAGGGTCACGTGTCGGCGCGGCATGTGGTGCAACGGTTGGTGGCACAGCTCGGCGGCGACGACGAGGCCACCGACGAGCTGGCCGAGCGCGCCACCCCTGCGACGATGCCGGTGCGTCAGCGGACCACCGACGATGTCGGCGTAGCGGTGCCCGGCGCGCCCGGTGTGCTGACCAAGCTGGCCAAGTGCTGCACGCCGGTCCCGGGCGACAACATCATGGGGTTCGTCACCCGCGGTGGCGGTGTGAGCGTGCACCGCACCGACTGCACCAATGCGACATCGTTGCAGGAGCAGGCGGAGCGGATCATCGAGGTGCAGTGGGCGCCGTCGCCGTCGTCGGTGTTCCTGGTGGCCATCCAGGTCGAGGCGCTGGACCGGCATCGGTTGCTCTCGGACGTGACGAGGGTGCTGGCCGACGAGAAGGTCAACATCCTGTCCGCATCGGTCACGACCTCGAACGATCGGGTGGCGATCAGCCGGTTCACCTTTGAGATGGGCGACCCCAAGCATCTGGGCCATGTGCTCAATGTGGTCCGCAACGTCGAGGGTGTCTACGACGTCTACCGCGTGACATCTGCGGCCTGAGGCCTCCCAGCGGTCGGGCTACGTACGCCGCGCCACGTACACCACCGCGCCGACTACGACCATTGCCAGGCCGACTCCCGCTGCGATTACCGCGACCCGCAACACCTTGGAAAATGTTGTCGCCGGGAGCATTTCGTCCGCTGACGACTCAAACGACAGGGACAACGGCGATGAGCCGCCGTTGAGTACATCGACCAGTTCGCGCGCCGAATCGGCGGAGAAGTTGCCGGTGATCTGGGTATGACCGTCGGGGATGGTCTCCTGTATCTCCGGAGCGCTGAGAACCTGGGTGTCGACGGTGAACGCCGCCTGGGTGCCGATGTTCGCCGTGGTGAAGTCCTCCCAGGTGCGTGCGGCGTTGTCATCGAATTCCAGGTCGACGACGTGCTGACCGTATCGGGAGCCGGTAGTGGCGTTCTGGACGTCGTCGCCACCGAGGATCGACTTGTCCAGCAGGTACACGGTCTGTCCGTCGGCCGAGCAAGTGATCAGCGGCAGATTGGGGTCGTCGCTGCCGGCCAGCGCATCGTCCTCGCCGCAACGCGTGGCCTGAAACTGCATGGCCAGCACCTGAATGCCCTGATCTGTGCTCTGCCGCAGTTCCTTCTCGTCGGCGATGAGCTTTGCCGGGTCGCCGCCGTTCCCCGGCGGCGGCACGGGCGGCGCACCCGGCGGTGGTGGTGGCGTCTGAGCCTCGACCGCCATGGCATGGATCACCGGACGGACGTACAGCGTTTTTGTTTCCCCCGGCCGGAACATGTTGCGCAGGGTGTCACTATCGAGATCGCGGCCTCCGAATGTGGCGACCACGTTGCTGCCCTCAACCGTAACCTCGGCGTCGGAGACGCCCCGTCCGGCCAGGCGCGCTTTGACGTCGTTCCGCGCCTGCGTCATGGCATTCGGAGGTGGCGGTGAGCCGTCACGCGTCTGCGTCGCAAAGATCACGCGGGTGCCTTCCCTACTTGCCCAGATGTCTTTGGTGAGGAACACCGCCAGCAGGTATCCGAGGACGAACACGGCCAGCAGCAGCATCACCACAAGGCGGGTCGCGGCCGTCGGGCCATTGCTCGGCGGGGGAGCGCCGAGCGGGAAGGCTGGCTGTGGCACGGGGTTTGACACCGACTTCTCCTCACCACGGGAGTCACGGGAGCGCTTTGGGTGCGATGCCAACCATAAGCCGGCGCAGCGGTGCCGGATGGCGCTAGTTCGGGCCACCGCGCTGATCAGTCGAGCCGGACCGACCTGCTCGTCACGTCCTTGGCGGGCTTGCGGTCATCGCTGCCATCGGCGACCCGGGATTCGGCGATCGTGTCCAGCGCGGCCTGAGGATTCGTGCGGACAAAGGCCTATTGCCCGTTTGCCAGTTCTGCAATACTGCTGCGATGCGCACTGCCTTGGTGATCCTTGTTGCTTCGCTGGCCACGTTGCTGGCGGGTTGTAGTTCCACGATCAAGCCGGAGGGGGCCGCGCAGTCGGTCGTCGACCTCGTCAAGGAGCAGACCGGCTTCGAGCCCAAAGACGTCGAGTGCCCGGACGGCGTGGAGGCGAAGGAGGGCACCGAGTTCGTATGCAAGTTCACCGGTCCCGACGGCGACTACACCGCAAATATGAAGGTGACCAAGGTCGAGGGTGAGGACGTGGAGTTCTACATCCAGACCAAGCCGACCGAGGGCTGACTATTCACGGCTCAGTCGAGCAGGACCGACTTGATCGTTACGTCCTTGGCGGGCTTGCCGTCATCGCTGCCGTCGGCGACCCCGGATTCGGCGATCTTGTCCAGCGTGGCCAGCCCGGTCGCGTCGACCGTGCCAAACACCGTGTAGGTCGGCGGCATCAGCGAGTCCTGGTAGACCATGAAGAACTGGCTGCCGTTGGTGCCCGGCCCGGCGTTGGCCATCGCCAGCGTGCCGCGTGGATACAGCACCGGTGTCTTCAGCGCGGGATCGGTCAGCCGGTACTGGTTGGTCGGGTACTCGTTCGGGAACCGATAGCCCGGCCCGCCGGTGCCGGTGCCTGACGGGTCGCCGCACTGCAGCACCCCGAGGTCCGGCGCACTGGTCAGGCGATGGCAGGACGTGTTGTCGAAGAAGCCCTGCTGGGCCAGGCTGGCGAAGTTGTTGACCGTGCACGGCGTCTTCGCGTTGTCCAGCTCCAGCCCGATATTGCCGTCGCTGGTGCTGACGCTGGCGGTGACCACCGCCGGATCCGTCGGCACGCGGCCGTTCCTCGGCGGCTTGGCGGGCTTGCTCGCCGGTTCGGTGGTGGCCGGATATTGGCAATTGGATCCCAGCGTCGCAGGCGGCTTGAACGGCGGCAGCGCGGCCTCCGCAGTCGGCGTCGGCGTCGCCGTGTATTCGGGGTACCTGGGGGACAGGTCCATGTTTTCCAGGTTGCGGGCCAGGATCACGAAGAACACCACGCTGACCACCACCACAAGAACCGTGAACGCCGTGATCAAGTAACTGATCACCAGCCCCGCGAGGGCCAGCCCGCGGCCCTCCTCGCCGGTCTTCTTGATCTGCGACAGCGAAATGTGGCCGAACACGATGCCCAGTGGAGCGAACACGAACGCGCACACCAGTGACGCGATCGCCAGCGCGTTCGTGGTCCTCGGCTGCGCATAGCCGGCGGAATAGCCGGCGGAATAGCCGTAGTACTCCGTCGGATACCCGCCCGGGGGCAGTGGCGGGTATTCGCCGGACGGCGGTGGCGGATACCCGCCGTGCGGTGGGGGCGGAGTCGTCATGTCGTCAATCCAACAGGATCGACTTCACCTGGACGTCCTGTGCTGGCTTACCGTCCTGCGCGCCGCCGGCGACCCCGGCCGCGGCGATCTTGTCCAGCGTTGCCAGGCCGGTCTCGTCGATGGTGCCGAACACCGTGTAGTTCGGCGGCAGCTGAGAATCCTTGTACACCAGGAAGAACTGGCTGCCGTTGGTGCCCGGCCCGGCGTTGGCCATCGCCAGCGTGCCGCGCGGGTACACCACCGGCTCATTCAGCTTGGGGTCGTCGGGCTGGTACTGGTTGGTCGGGTACTCGTTGGCGAATTCATAGCCCGGCCCGCCGGTGCCCGCGCCCGTCGGATCGCCGCATTGCAACACCGCAAGTGCCTCGCTGGTGGTCAGCCGGTGACACGGGGTCTCGTTGAAGTAACCCTGCTGGGCCAGGCTGGCGAAGCTGTTGACCGTGCACGGAGACTTCGCGTTGTCGAGCATCAGGCCGAGGTTGCCCTGGTTCGTCGACATGCTCGCACTGATCTGCGCCGGGTCGGTTGGCACCTTGCCGGTACGCGGCGAATTGACCTGCTTGCTCGCCTTCTCCGCCGACGCCGGGTATTCGCATTTCTCGCCGAGACCGGCAGGCGCCGCGAACGCGGGCAGCTGGCCGGGCGCGGCGGGTGCCGTCGGCGTGGGGGCGGCCGACGTAGTCGTGGCGGCCGAGGCGGTCTGGCCGCCCGAATCGCGGTTGGTGATGACGACGGTGGCCACCACGGCGGCGATCACGACAATCGCGGCCACCGTCGAGCCG
>DATFCF010000383.1:0-7713 GCA_035253445.1 Mycobacterium sp. | reverse complement strand
AGGTCGCTCCCGGTGAGGTACGCATCGTCAACCGGATCGTGGCTCGCGATGAGCTCCTCGTAGTCGAACATGCCCCGCGGGCACGGCGACTCCCCACAGTGGATTACTGCAACCAGATCAGGACAGTCCGTTTTGAGAGTCGAGGCAAGCTCTGAGAACGTATCGTCCACGATCAGGACGCGTGACTCGGAGTCATTTAATGAGTAGGTGATTTCGGCCGGGCTCCACCGTGTGTTCACGGGATTGAGCACGGCACCGGCCCAAGGTACCGCGAACAGGTATTCGTGGTAGCGGTCCGAGTTCAATGCCAACATGGCCACCCGGTCCCCGCGTTGTACGCCGATCGCGCGAAGCGCCCCGGCAAGTCGCGCCACTCGGTCAGCGCTCTCCGCCCAAGTTCGCACTCGCCCCTGGAAGATTGTCGCCGGGAGTTCCGGTGTCTGCTGCACAACGCGGTGCAGGCCTTGCGTCACACCCATGAGGTTCTCGTCCGTCTCTGCAAGTAAATAGGTCGACAACAACGATGTCGTCAGAACGTGGTCCCCGTCTCGCGTAATTACTACGCAATGTGCTTTTCTCGAGTACCCACTGTGGGGTCGCTGTGGCTTCGAGCAGGCATAGCGGTGCGGGCCTCGCAGCCATTGACCTTGGTCTCGTCCTGTCAGCGACCAGGCTTGGGCGATCGCGGGGTCGGTGGACTCACCGGACCGAAGCCGACGTCCACAAGTTCTGCGGGCGTGCGCTGAGCACCGCGGCCACCTACGGTGCCCAGGGAGTATGTGCTGAACTGCGTCGGGCTCTCACTGCGTTCTGCCGTTAGCCGCTTGGACAAGCGCCAAGATGGTGCGGGTGCGACGCGTGCGTAGCCCATCTTGAAGCAGCGCCTCGTCCTCGACTCCGGCGTTCAAGGGCAGGCAGCCCGTGCGCTTCCGCCGGCAGCGTCCACTGTGAGTGTTCAGTCCCGACCACGCAGTTCTGTTGCCCACGGATCAGGTGGGTGTGGTCATCTCGATTGCCGATGCTGTAAGCGATCAATCGATTCGTGGTCGTCATCGGAGCCGTTGCTGGCTTCGCGTAGTGACTACTCTGCTGCCCGGTGGGACTACCTGATTGACACTGCGACGCAACTCATCCACTCTTTCCTTGTGGTTGCGTATTGGCCTCTCGTGGGGCGGGAAGCCGAGTTGCGTAAATTCGCGACGTTGGTGATCGAAAAGCGTGGTTCTGTGGTTTTGGCCGGCCCAGCGGGGGTCGGTAAGACGCGACTCGCCATCGAGTGCGCCGAGTTGTGCGAACGGTCGGGTTTGGCGGTCCTTCAGGTGACTGCCACGAGTGCGTCGGCAAGCCTTCCCTTCGGCGCCTTGGCTCCGCTTCTACCTGACTTCGAACCGGAGGGTTCGGGGCGTGTCGACGCCAAGGCGGACCTATTGCGGCGGACCGCTGCATCTCTGTTGAAGCGGGTTGCTCCCCGGCGACTCGTGTTTTTCGTCGATGACGCTCATCTGCTCGATGATCTTTCAGCAACGCTGGTGCACCAGTTGGCCTCCACTGGAGCGGCGTCGGTAGTGGCGACCCTTCGCACCGGAGCTCCTGCTCCAACCCCAGTGGTCGCCCTGTGGAAGGACAATCTGGCTGACCGCTGGGATTTCGGCGGGTTGAACCCACACGCCGTCGGTGAGCTGCTTTCCGCTGTCTTGTCGGGGCCGGCTGATCCGAGCGTCGTCGCCGAACTGGTCGAGCGATCGCAAGGAAATGTGCTATATCTTCGCGAACTCGTCATCGGGGCCCTCGACAGCGGAACCCTGTGTGACGACGGGGGCATCTGGCGTCTCGTGGGTGCTTTAGTCCCTTCTGACCGCCTTTCGGATCTGATCGGGGCCCGCCTGGCCGGGCTGACCGCGGAGGAAATGGCGCTCCTGGAGCTAGTGGCAGTCGGCGAGCCGCTCGGCGCGGCCGAGCTGACCGAGTTGGGTGAGCCGTTGATCGCCGAAAGGCTGGAACGTAAACAGATATTGGTGAGCCAGACCGACGGACCCCGTTTCACCATAGGGTTCGCTCACCCGCTCTACGGCGAGGTCGTGCGTAAGCAGATGCCGGGGCTACGGCGTAGGGTTCTCGCACGGTCGCTTGCGGACGTCGTGGAAGAGGATGGTGTACGAAGCGACGAGGATTTGTTGCGTGTCGCGCACTGGCGCCTCGAGGCGGGAGGAGGCCGGCCAGAGCAGATGATGGCCGCGGCCACTATCGCCCGGTGGCGTTACGACTTCGCCCTTGCCGAGCGGCTGGCGCGGGTCGCGACGGCAATTGGAGCGGGATTCGAGGCGAACTTGTTGGTCGCTCAGCTGGCAAGCCTTCAGGGCCGGGGTGAGGAAGCCGAGCAAGAATTGGCAATCCTCGCTGGCCAAGCTGAGGATGACAACCAGCGGGGCTCGGTGGCAATCAGTCGGATCGACAATCTCGCGTTCTACCTGGGCCGCCCTCGTGAGAGCGTACGGCTAGCCGAGGAGGCGGAAGCCGCTCTGCAAGATCCTGCCTGGCGAGATCAGATTCAAGCGCGGCGTTCGGCCATGGTCTTCGCCGTCGAAGGCTGCTTAGCTGGGGCCGAGGTCGCAACGCCTCTATTGCAGCGCGCCGAGGGCAAGACGCTAGTGTGGGCCGCCCAGGTTGCCTCATTCACTATGGGGCGGCAGGGCTGCATCGAAGCTGGGCTCGACGCTGCAGCGCGCGGCTATGAGGCACACCTGACGGTTGAGGAACCGCTGGACTGGTACCCGTGGACCCATTTGTTTTTCCGATGCCAGGTTCTTTCGTGGAGCGGTCGCCTTCAGGAGGCTCGCATAATGGCCACTGAGCAGTATGAGAAGGCTCTCGCTGAACACTCCACGGAGGCGCAGGCATGGTTCGCTTGGTACTACGCGAGCGTCGTAGCCGAGCGGGGAACCGTGGCAACGTGTGCCCGACATGGACGCGAGGCCGTCGCCCTGTTCCGCGATCTCGGGCGTCCGCAGTTCATGGCTTTCGTGCTGCCATATCTGGCGATGGCTCTTGCGCTCGGCGGTCACACGGACGAAGCAGCGGACACACTTCGGACTCTCGACGAACTCGACACTTCCGACTATTTCATGGGTGTCGACCCGATACAGGCTCGTGCGTGGACCGCCGTGGCAAGTGGGGATCTCCCCAAGGGTCGGCATCTACTCGAGGAAGCTGCATCAGTCGGGGAGGAGATCGGCGACTTCGTCGGACGTGCGGCCGCGCTACACGGTCTGGCACGTCTGGGTCACGCACGTGAAGTTCAAACTGCTCTGGCACGAGAGGCGGACCGCATCGAAGGCGATCTGATTCATGCCAGACTCGCGCATGTGCGAGCGTTGGTACGTGGCGATGCGAATGAACTCAGTGTTGTTGCTTCCCAGTTCGAGGCGATGTCCGCCAATTTGCTGGCAGCGGAAGCGGCTGCGGATGCTGCCGTCGCGTGGCGCCGGGCAGGTGAGCCCCGCCGCGCCAAGGCCGCCGAGCAGCATGCGCGCCTGCTGGTCGACCTCTGCGAGGGGGCGCGAACACCAGCATTGCAAAGTGTTGAGGCGCGCGCCATACTCAGTCGCGCCGAACGCGACGCAGCCATCCTTGCCGCCGCTGGACATTCCAACAAGGAAATTGCGAATGAGCTGTGCCTGTCGGTGCGCACTGTTGAGGGGCGGCTCCAGCGGGCCTATACCCGGCTCGGTGTGAGCAATCGCGCCGAGATGGCAGAGGCACTTGAAGCGATACGCGCCGCTGATGAGGTCGAGTAATCGAGGTTGAGAATGGGTAGCGTTGCGTTGAGGCACCGCCTTGTTTGGTGCACAACCGCAGCTGGATTGTGTCCCGTCGCTTCTGATCGTTGCTCAGTCCAGAACGCGCCTCGACTCGAAGACCGGTGCTGCGGCTACCCTACCGACATTGGACCAAACCTCGACCGGATCGCGGGTCGTCACCAATTATCGGCCACAGCTGGCCGTTTGTCAGGAACCCGTTGAGCCTTTGATTGACGTCGAGATTGGTGACGACGGGACCGGTGGTGGATGCTCCCTCCGGCCCCGTCGTTGTTTCGGGGATTGAGTCCCTGGGGCTGGCATCCTGAGGACGCCGAACCTGTTCTTGTCCAATATTTTACAGATATCATGAAGAATTTGGGGCGTGAGCGGAGACGGTAGAGACTTGCGCGGCCGCCGAGGAAGCAGATGCGGTGATCGCCAGCTGCCGGAGGCGGCGTTGCGGTCGAGCTGATCGGGGAGGCCGCGACTTGCACGCGGCACTCGCGGCCTCGCCCGTCACCTACTCCGCGTACTCTGCGAGAAAGATGGACTTCAGTTGGAAGAACGCTGACAGTCCCTCGGGACCCAGCTCGCGTCCCATACCGCTCGACTTGATGCCACCGAAGGGTGCGCCGTAGTCAAGGTTGAAGAAGTTGACCCCGACCGTCCCCGTCTCCATACGCCGAGCGATGTCCAACCCCTTCCCTACGTCTGAAGTCCAGATCGTGCCGCCTAGACCGTAGTCGGAGTCATTCGCAATCGACACGGCCTCTTCCACATCGCGATACGGGATCACCGTGAGAACCGGTCCGAAGACCTCCTCGCGGGCGATGCGCGCGCCGTTGCTGACGCCGCCGAACACGGTTGGTTGAACGAACCAGCCTTTGTCCTGGTCGGGCCGTCCACCGCCCGCGGCGAGTGTCGCACCGCTGTCCTTGCCGAGCTGAATGTAGGACTCGACGCGTTCGCGCTGCCGCTTGCTCACCAGGGGGCCGACCTGCGTGTCGGCGTCGAGCGGGTCACCGACTGTGAGCCCGGAGGCCAGTGCCGCCACAGCTTCGACAACCTCGTCGTGGCGCGTCGCTGGGGCAAGGATCCGGGTCGAAAGGAAACACGTCTGGCCATTGTTGAGCAACGAACTCGTGGCCAGCCCCTGCGCCACTGTGGCGAGGTCGGCGTCATCAAGCACGATGGCCGCGGACTTGCCTCCCAGTTCGAGCGTCACTGGACGCAGGAGTCCTCCGCAGATTTCACTGATCTTACGTCCAGTCGGTGTGGATCCGGTGAAGCACACCTTGTCGACACCGGGATGTGCGACAAGGTATTCGCCGATGTCCGGGCCGCCGGTAACTATGTTGAGGACGCCGGGGGGCAAACCTGCGCGGTCGGCGGCCGCGGCCAGCTCGAACGAGTCAAGAGTCGTCTCCGGGGACGGTTTGAGTACCACGGTGCACCCTGCAGCCAGTGCTGGGGCGACCTTGAACATGGTCAGTATCTGAGGGAAGTTCCACGGGACGATCGCGGCAACGACACCGATTGGTTCGCGCCGGACGATGGTGCTGCCCATACCGTCAACTCGAGGTCGCGTTTCCTCCGCAGGGACGGTGCGGATGAGGGAGGTGTAGTACCTCAGAAGGTTGACCACACCCTCACCCTCGGCCCAGTTCGCGATGCCGATCGGCATGCCATTTTGGACCGTGGTCAACACGGCGCGCTCTGCAGAATTCTTCTCGAGCTCGTCGGCGAAACGGTCCAGCAGATCGGCGCGCTCATCGATTGACAGTGCAGCCCACTTCGGCGACCGCAGTGCCATCTTCGCCGCCCAGACCGCATCGTCCACGTCGGAGGGTGCGGCGAGCGTCGCCACCCCGATGGGTGTCTCGTGGATCGGTGAGACGACAGTCATCGAATTGCCGCTCGCGGACTTACGCCACTCGCCGTCAATGTAGAGCTGTTCGTATGTGTACTTCATCGTGGTCCTATTCGCCTTCAGTCTCGGTGCGGTGTCGTCAGAGCTTCACAGGGCGGCGCATCGTCGTGTCCAGATCCGCTTCGTTCTTTTGAATCGCTCGGCCCACTTCATCGGCCGAGGCGATAGCCTTTTCGTCATCATCGATTGCCAACGCAGCTTTTACGTCTCGCAGCGTGGCGAGTGCTGATCGGGTGTCGTCATGGGGAAGCCTGCGCGTCACCATCTCCTTGAGAGCGATCAGCCGAGACGCGGCTTTCACGACATACTTGAATCGGGTGTCAGGGATGTGCATGCTTTCGCAGAATTCATTGCTGGTGAGTTGGCGCAGGAGTCCGTAACTCATTACGATCTTCTGCCGCTGGGTCATGTTTCCCATGAGCCACACAGGAATTGGTTGATATCCCTCTGTGGATTTAGTCGAGTACCCAATCAGTGAATGCAGCAGAATCCTGCATGCTTCGTCGGGCTCACGTTCGACAGCAAGGACGATTTCGTTCTTGTTCAACGAGTCGGCGACGTCCACGTGGTTCAGGTCATCGGGAACGCCCATCACGTACGCGATGTAGCGCCAGAGAGCGAATATGTCTTCCTTCTCCTGGTCGCTGTAGCGGAATCCGAGAAGCTCGAGCGCGCTCACTAAGTTCGCGCAGAACACCTTGCTTGTGGTGAAGAAGAGATCGGTGTTGGTGATGGGAAGGCCCCACTCGTTCCACTGCCACTTCGGCGAGTGCCCCACGCCAAAGCGAACAGCACAGTGTACGAGGCGCACGCGCACCGAGTATTTGAATCCGTGACCGTCGCGTCGCATCCCGTCCGGGCTGGTCACCGCAGCGACCCACCGCAATGTCTCGGCCATCCGAGCGCCGGCCCGGTCCTCGTCGATCAGCAGGCGCGTGAAGTTCAGCGCTTTCGTTCCCCCGTAGCTGCTGAATCCGAAGCCGATTGACGAATATCCGAGGCAGATCGGAACAAAGCGGCCAGCGCGCCAGATCGCGATAGAACCACGTCGCAGCTGATCCCAATCGACCCAGTCGGGCACAGTGTCGACGTGCTCGAAGAGCCGCACAAGCTCGGCGGGCGGGTTCTCGACGGCTTCTATTCCTTCATCGAGCGCCTGGTTGAGCATCTGGCGACCACGTCCCTTCAAGGGCCGCAATGCAATCCACGCCGCATAGGCCAGTTCGTCGCCCAAAGTCATGTGGTCCACCACCGTCTGTACCAGTTGCGGATCGAACCGGCGCTTGACGTCACTCAAGTTGACCACCCGCCCGAGTGCCTCGGCTGCGACCAGATCGGCCGGAGCGTCGGCTGGCCGAGGCCAGCCGTCGGTGCGCACATCTGCTGCAGGGTTCATCAGGGCTTCCTCCAAGTAGTTTTCTCCGGGCGAGTTCGTCGTCGCCCTGTTCCCGTCTGTGACCCAGTACACATCGAGACGGCATCGTCGTCTCGGGTAGCCACTACGCACTTTTCGCCGACTCCTCCACACGCGACGCCGTCGTAGGTGGCTATCGCGACACAAGTCGAGTGGACGCCGCCGAACCCAAGTTGCTGGTACGCGACACCACAGCCTGACGGCTGGCAGCTGCCGCTCCGTGCGCAAGGTTCAGCCTCCGCGAACATCGGGAAAACGAGGTGACCAGGCTGGACAGGTGCTGCTGTTCACGGGTTTCCTCCGAGATCGGGCACTGTCCCCACGACTCGCCGCCACTGCGCACGTGGAGATCCCATCATCGCGTGCTACGCGGTCTCACGCCTGGCAGCGACGGCGTCGAGCTCGGGGTCGGGATAGTTCCCCGCGGCCTATTGCTGCATCAAGCTGTGGTTGCCAAAGTGCGCCCGTATTGCCAGAACCCGTACGTCCATTTGGAACAGATCCGGAACGTGCGGGTCCGCGGAATCCGTCGCTCCAACACTGCCCACTGGCTGAACGGATGAAGCGCCAGA
>DATFCF010000382.1:0-13255 GCA_035253445.1 Mycobacterium sp. | reverse complement strand
GCCCTCATGCTTTCCGGTTTACCACCAAGATCAGAAACTTAAAAGAGCTAATTTCTCAGCGAAAGCTGTGAGTCGGCTGAGCTGCGGAATCACGTCTGCAGCAAGCCGTTCCATCTGTTCGCAGTCCTCGGCGACGGTCTCGCCGGTGGGGTTGAGCAGGATGATCTCGGCGCCGGCGTCGATGACCCTGCACAGTCCGCGAACCGCATCGCTCCTTGGCGCGGGCCAGGTAGCTCTTGATCGCGGTCGCATCGAAACCGTCGGTGTCACGTTGGGGGATGGAGATCGACAATCTCACCGGACCGCCGTACGACGGTGATCTGGGAAGACCCGTCGTCGTCGGTAGGCTCGGAGCATGTTCGCATTCTTGCCTCCCATCCCCGGCGCCGACGACCTGCGTGCGCTGGTTCGGCGCGTCGACACCGCCCGCCATCACGGTGTGCCGAACGGCTGTGTCCTCGAACTCGACCTGCAATCGGTGCCGCAGGAGACGGGTGGCTTCGATCCCTTCGCGCTGATCGCCAGCGGAGGGCGCCCGCTGTTGTTGCGAGAGGCTGTCGCCGCGATCCACCGCGCCGCTGAGGACCCGCGGGTGGCCGGCCTGATCGCCCGGGTGCAGATCCCGGCCGCTGCGGCAGGCCCGGTGCAGGAACTACGGGATGCCATCACCGCGTTCAGCGATGTCAAACCGTCGCTCGCGTGGGCGGAGACGTATCCGGGCACCCTGTCCTACTACCTGGCCTCGGCCTTCCGCGAGGTCTGGATGCAACCGTCGGGCACCGTCGGACTTGTCGGTTTCGCCACCAACGCGATGTTCCTTCGTGATGCGCTGGACAAGGCCGGCATCGAGGCACAGTTCATTGCCCGCGGCGAATACAAGTCCGCCGCAAACCTTTTCACGCAGGACCGCTACACCGAAGCTCATCGTGAAGCCGACAGCCGGCTGATCGAAAGCCTGCACGCGCAGGTGAGGCAGGCGGTGGCCGAGTCGCGCCACATCGAGCCCGCCGAGGTCGACGCGCTCGCCGACAAGGCGCCGCTGCTGCGCGACGACGCGGTGACCGGCCGCCTGGTCGACCGGATCGGCTTCCGCGACGAGGCCTACGCGCGTATCGGTGAACTCGTTGGCGCACCGGGCATTTCACCGGAAACCGGTGACGCCGATTCCGAGGACGCGCCGCCACGGTTGTACCTGTCGCGGTATGCGCGGTCCACGGCGTCTCGGCCGTCCGCACCGATCCCGCCGATTCCGTTGCGCAAGACCAAGCCGACCATCGCGGTGGTCACCCTGCACGGCCCGATCGTCAGCGGCCGCGGTGGACCGCAGCTGCTGCCGTTCGGGAATTCGAGCGCCGGTGGTGACACCATCGCCGCGGCGCTGCGTGAGGCCGCCGCGGACGACTCGGTGTCGGCGATCGTGCTGCGGGTGGATAGTCCGGGCGGATCGGTCACCGGATCGGAAACCGTTTGGCGCGAAGTGGATCGGGTGCGCTCGGGAAAGGACGGAGCCGGTAAGCCGGTCGTCGCGTCGATGGGTGCCGTTGCTGCGTCGGGCGGCTACTACGTGTCGATGGGGGCCGACGCGATTGTCGCGAATGCCGGGACGATCACCGGCTCGATCGGTGTGGTGACCGGCAAGCTCGTCGCCCGTGAGCTCAAGGACCGCATCGGCGTCGGCTCCGACTCGGTTCGCACCAATGCCAACGCCGACGCCTGGTCCATCAATCAGCCCTTCACCGACGAGCAGCATGCCCACGTCGAGTCCGAGGCAGACTTGTTCTACACCGATTTCGTCGAGCGGGTTGCGCTGGGCCGCAAGATGACCGTGGAAGCCGTCGACGCAATCGCGCGTGGCCGGGTGTGGACGGGTGCCGATGCCAAGGAGCGCGGCCTGGTCGACGAACTCGGCGGGTTGCGCACGGCGATCACGCGCGCCAAGGTACTGGCCGGTCTGGAGCCCGACGCCGACGTTCGGCTCGTCGGTTACCCCGGCTCGTCGCTGATGGATCTGCTGCGCCCGAAGCCGTCGTCGCAGCCTGCCGCCGCATCGCTGCCGGAGGCACTCGCCGCGCTGCTCGGCCGGTCGGTGGCCGGCGTGATCGGCCAGGCTGAGCGGTCGCTCACCGGCGTCAGCGCGCTCTGGCTGGGCGACTACCGCTTCTAGGCGATCGCCGAAATAGAATTCCAGGCAGCTAACCGGCGGGATTAACGACCGGGAATTCTATTTCGGCGCGAGGTTGGTCGAGCGACTGCGCCACTGCCGCGGCGAAGCGCCGTGGGTGCGGCGGAACAGCCTGCTGAAGTACCCCGGATCCGACATCCCAACCCGCCGGGCCACCTCTGCCACCGGCATGTCCGAGCCGGACAGCAAGCTACGGGCTTCGGCCATGCGGCGTTCGATGATCCACTCCTGCACGGTGCGCCCGGTGCGGCGCCGGACGACGGTGGTCAGATGACCGGGCGTCATGCCGAGTTCGTGCGCCACATCGCGCAGTGACAGCGGCTGGCCGAGGCGGCGGTCGATCACCGTGAACACCTCGGCGAGTAGCGGTTCGCCGCTGCGCTTCAGGTCACCCACCACGTCGCCCGCCAGCCGTGCGACATCGATCAGCAGCAGTGTGAGCTGTGCCAGAGCCGCCTGCCGATACCCCTCCTGTCGACCGGCCAGTTCAGTCTCGATGGAGTCGATCACGGTGTCCCACACCGGCTGTCGCTCCGCGGGCACCTCCAATTGCAGCATCCCGCTGGGCTGCCCGTGCACGAACGGGAACAGCAGCGGGTGAACCCGCCACGAGGGCCACGGCGATCGTCCCTCGCCGTCGAGCGCGGCGGGATCGAAGAACACCCCGGCCCCGTCGTTTCTGTGCTGCACCTGCGCCGGATCGATGGCCGCACCCGGCGCGACTACGCGCACCTGCCCGGCGGCATACCACAGCACCGGAAAGTCGTGAATGTGCACATGAAGCTCGAGAAAGTCGTGAGCCCCTGACGCGCGGACCACCGATACCGGAGGTGTGTCGAAATCAGCCCGGTACTGGTACACAGGCACGCCGTCCTGGTGGCGGACCAGCCGGCTTGGTGGGGGCATATGACCGAAGATAGTCCAACTTTTGTCGAGTATCAGCCAACATCGCTGTGATGCACCGGTCCACCATGGGTGATATGACAGAACATCGTCCAGATTCTGCAGCTCGGCATGACTACCTCCCCGCCTTCGGGAAGGACGCGCTACTACCGTTCTACGACCTGCTGACCCGCGCGCTGGGCATGGGCAAGGTCTACGACGCGCTCGTCGCACAGGCTGAACTGGCCGACGGGCTGCGTGTGCTGGAAATCGGGTGCGGTACGGGCAACGTCACGACACGCGTCAAGCGGGCAACACCGGGCGCCGACGTGATCGGCTCCGATCCAGACCCGCTCGCCCTTGCGCGAGCGCAACGAAAAACGCGGGGACTGACCGGAATCCGGTTCGAGCGCGCATATGCACAAGAGCTGCCGTTCCCAGATGGTGAATTCGACCGGGTGCTGTCATCGATGATGCTGCATCACTTGGACGACGACGTGAAGGCAGGTGCGCTGGCGGAGGTTTACCGTGTCCTGCGTCCCGGCGGCAGGCTGCACATTGTCGACATCGGTGGGCACACCACCGCCCACCATGGTTTGGCGGCGCGGTGGATGAAACACAATCCCCACGCCGCGGGAAATCTCGGCGATGCGATTCCGCGACAACTCCGATCGGCGGGATTCGAGTGCACGGAGGTCGGCGCCCGGCGAAATCGCTTCATCGGACAGCTGACCTTCTATCGCGCTACCCGCCCGGCCTGACGACCGCTCGAGGAGGCTCTACATCGGGTTCTGGCGCAGGTAGCCGTAGACTGCCGCGAAGTTCTGGTTGACTTCGTCGGGCACGGGTATCGGCCCACCGAGAGCCCTTGCTCCCCAGGCGATCTGGGCGGTGCGTTCCACCAGTGCGGTGATATGTAAGGCGCGGTCGGATCGGGGAGCCACCGTCACCAGGCCGTGGTTGGCGATCAACGCGGCCGCCCGGCCGTCCAACGCCTTGACCGCGTTGTGGCCGACGTCGGGGGTGCCCGACGCCGCGTAGTCGGCGCATCGGATGTCGCCGCCGCAGTACACCGTGAACTCGTCGATGCAGGCCGGGATGGGCTGATGCGCGACGGCGAACATGGTGGCCCAGACCGGATGGCTGTGGATCACGCTGCCGATGTCGTCGAATGCGCGGTAGCACGCCAGGTGCAGCGCCATCTCGGTCGACGGCGCACGGCCGTCCTTGGCCGCCAGCACCGTGCCGTCCGGGTCGACCAGCACGAGATCGTCGAGCGCCATGTCTTCGTAGTCCACCGACGCCGGCGTGATCACGAGGTTGCCGTCTTCCCGCCGGGCCGAGATGTTGCCCGCCGTGCCCTCGACCAGGCCGCGCCGCAACATGTCTTTGCCCGCGGCAAGGACAGCCGTCTCCGGGTTCTCAACGAATCTCATGTGAGCACCTCCGCGTTGACGATACTGCGCGGGGGCTATGCTCGGCGCTCCCGCCTTAGCGCAGCACCGCGCTGACGTAGCTGAGATCGGCGAAGAGCAACAAGGCCCCGTCTTCGGGAAACTCGAAACCGTTGGCCGCGTACGCTTCCCGCATGGTTTGGGTCGACACGTCCCAGCCGTATCTGGTCAGGTAGTCGGGAACGTGGCGGCGTTCACCGTGGTAGATGAGGTCGGGTATCTCGATGTCCGATCCGTACTGCTTCATCCGTTCGGCGATAAGTTGAGCCCGGTCATCGGAGAACATCTTGATATCCGGGATGTGCTCGGTCGCCAGCCAGCTGCCCGGCACACTAAGCGCGGTGATGTGGTCGAAGAGCTTGTCCTGCGCTTCTGGCGGCAGATAGATCAGCAGCCCTTCGGCGATCCATGCGGTGGGCACCGACGGGTCGAAGCCGTTGTCCTGCAACGCCGTCGGCCAGTCGTCGCGAAGATCGATGGCGACCGCACGCCGATCTGCCGTCGGCGCAGCCCCAAGATCGGCGAGCGTCTTGGACTTGAATTCAATGACCTCCGGCTGGTCGACCTCGTAGACGGTGGTGTCGTCGGGCCACGGCAGCCGGAATGCCCGAGCGTCCAGGCCGGCGGCCAAGATCACCGCCTGACGCACCCCCGCGGCGGCCGCATCGGTGAACAGCTTGTCGAAGTGCCGCGTGCGTACCGCCATTCCCTCCGCTGCTTGACGTAGGTTGAACTCGGGATCGATCGATTCGAGATCGACCTCGCCGTCGAGGGCCTTGACGAAGAAGTCGACGCCGACCGCGCGCACCAACGGTTCGGCGAACGGGTCGTCGATCAGCCCATCGCGGTTGGCGAGCACACGCTGCGCTGCCACCATCGTCGCGGTCGCGCCAACGCTGGACGCCAGATCCCAGCTGTCGTTATCGGTTCGGGCCATCATGCTCCTTGGTTAGGGTGGCGGAGACGTACAGAACATTGGTCATTTCTGCCCCGGTCGCGTCGTCGGGGAGCGTGAAGCCGTTGGCCGCATACAGTTCCGGGGTGCCGCTGGCGGTGACGTCCCAACCGTGGGCCGCGAGGTAGTCGATGACGCGGTTGCGCTCACCGTGGTAAACGAGCTCCGACATGTCGACGTTCAGCAGGCGGCGCATCCGCTCCGAGCGTTCCTGGGATTTCTCGTCGGAGAACACGTCCATGTTCGGTACCTGTTCAGTGGCAAGCCTGCTGCCGGATGCGCTGAGTTCGGTGATGTTGTCGAAGAGCCGATCTTGGGCCTCGGGCGGCAAGTACACCAACAGCCCCTCGGCGATCCACGCCGTCGGTTCGGTGGCGTCGAAACCGCTGTCTTGCAGCGCCTTCGGCCAGTCCTCGCGCAGATCGATGCCAACCACGCGCAGGGTGGCGGCGGGCTCGGCGCCGAGCTCGGCCAGCGTGCGGGTCTTGAATTCGATGACCGGCGGCTGGTCGACCTCGTAGACCACAGTGCCGGCCGGCCACGGCAACCGGTAGGCGCGCGCGTCAAGCCCGGAGGCCAAGATCACCGCTTGGCGCACCCCCGCATCCGTTGCCGAGGCGAAGAAGTCGTCGAAGTATCGCGTGCGCACGGCCATGCCCTCGGCCATCACAGTCTGACTGAACGCGGGGTCGTCGGACAGGTCGATCTCACCGTTGGCCAACTTGACGAAGACGTCGACGCCGACGGCCCGAACCAGGGGCTCGGCGTAGGGATCGTCGATCAACGGGTTTGCGCCCTTCGATGCCAGCACTCGCGAGGCGGCGACGCCCGTCGCCGTGGCGCCCACGCTCGTTGCCGGGTCTCATGTGTCGTTCTCAGTACGGGCCATATTCAACGCCTACCTTCGTGTTGCGATGACTGCCAGTGAATTACGCAGCGGCGCAAGCGAGTCGGTATCGGGGAATTCGCGGCCATAGTGGGCGAACATCTCCGGGCGCGGCCGGGCAGACACCTGCCAGCCGTTCCCGTTCAGATAGTCGACGACGTGGTTGCGCTCGCCCGCGTAGAACAGATCGGTGAGGTTGACGTCGAAACCCTGTTCGCCCCACTGCCGGCTGATCGCCTGCGCGCGTTCCCCGATGCTCGCGGCGGCGTCCGCGTGGTACTCGGTGGCCAGCTGGCTGCCTGGCGCGCTGAGGTCGGTGATGTTGTCGAAGAGCCGGTCCTGGGCGTCGGGCGGCAGATAGACGAGCAGCCCTTCTGCGCTCCACGCCGTCGGCTCGGTCTCGTCAAATCCGCTGTCTCGCAGCGCCTTCGGCCAGTCCTCGCGAAGATCGATGCTGACCGTCCTTCGGTCCGCCGACGGGGTCGCTCCGATCGCCGCCATCGTCGACGTCTTGAACTCGATGACCTGAGGCTGGTCGATCTCGTAAACGCTGGTCCCGTCCGGCCAACCCAGCCGGTAGGCCCGCGAGTCCAGGCCCGAAGCGAGGATCACCGCCTGGCGGATGCCCGCGCCGCAGGCTTGAGTGGAATTGCCACCTCCGGTGGCATCGAGGAAGAAATCGTCGAAGAACCGCGTCCGCACCGCGATGACTTGCGCCATGAATCGGGCGCCGTCGTCAGCGGCAGGCAACTCGATGTCGCCGTCGACCAGACGGGTGAAGAAGTCGATGCCGACGGCCCGCACCAGCGGTGCGGCGAACGGGTCGTCGAACAGCGGCTCGTCGTCGCGGCTGGCCAGTGCCCTCGCCGCGGCCACCATGGTGGCCGTCGTGCCGACGCTGGAAGCCAGATCCCAGCTGTCGGCGTCGGCGCGGCTCACCGGCCGCCTTCTCCGCCGGGCAGGGTGCCGTCGATGTAGCGCAGCTTGGTGAACGGGGTATCGCCGTCGAACGGCGCCAGGCCGTTGGCCGCGAACAGCTCGTTGATGGTGCTGCCGGAGACCTGCCAGCCGTGGTCGGCGAGGTAGGGCTCGGCGACGTTGCGGTCCCCGAGGAAGACGAGCTCGCTGAGGTCGAGGTCGAAGCCGTGGTCACGCCAGCGCTGCGCCGCCGCCCGCATCCGCTCGATCAGCTTGTCCTGATCGGCCGGATCGACATTGGGCATGCTTTCGGTGCCGAAGCGGCTGCCGGGTGCGCTCAGCGCGGTGATGGTGTCGAGCAGCCGGTCCTGGGCCTCCGGCGGGAGGTAACCGAGCAGACCCTCGGCGCTCCACGCGGTCGGCTTCTTCGGGTCGAAGCCGGCCTCGGCCAGGGCCGTCGGCCAGTCATTGCGCAGGTCGATCGCCACCGTGCGGCGGTCGGCCGTCGGCTCGACCCCCAGCTCGGCCAGGGTGCGGGTCTTGAAGTCGATGACGTCGGGCTGGTCGATCTCGTAGACGGTGGTGCCCGCCGGCCACGGCAGTCGGTAGGCCCGCGAGTCAAGGCCCGATGCCAGGATCACCGCTTGCCGGATGCCCGCGCCGCAGGCTTGAGTGGAATTGCCACCTCCGGTGGCGTCGATGAAGAACTCGTCGAAGAACTTGGTCCGGATCGCCATATTGTCGGCCATCCGCTGCATGCCAGCGTCCTCGTCGTCGACATCGAGATCGTCAGGACGCAGCTCGCCCGACGCCAGCCGGGTGAACAGATCCACACCGACCGCACGGACCAGCGGCTCGGCGAACGGGTCGTTGATCAGTGGCTGGTCAGCCTTGCTTGCCATCGCACGGGCCGCCGCGACCATGGTGGCCGTCGCCCCGACGCTCGAAGCCAGGTCCCACGTGTCACCCTCGAATCTTGAGCCTGTCCGTTTCATCGGATCACCCCTGTCGGCGGCGTTACTTAGTGGATGTAACGAGATAGTGCCGAAGATAGGTTCCCCAGCTGAGAATCCGCTGAGTCCCTCGGATGCAGGGCAACTGACCTGCAACTGTTAGTCTCGTAGACTGTTTGGCGCGTGACTTTCGCAGGCCTGCGAGCCCTGCCGGAGCACCGCACATGACTTAACCAGACGCTGGTCAGACCAGCCCCATTCGCACGCCGCGATCAACAGCCCGGCTGCGCAGGAGGAAGAGTGCTTTCGGCTTTCATCTCATCGCTGCGGACAGTCGACCTGCGGCGAAAGATTTTGTTCACCCTGGGCATCGTCATCCTCTATCGGGTCGGCGCCTCCATCCCGTCGCCCGGCGTCAACTACCCGAACGTGCAGAAATGTATCGCGCAGGTCAGTGGCGGCGATTCGGCGCAGATTTACTCGCTGATCAACCTGTTCTCCGGTGGCGCGCTACTGCAGCTGACGGTGTTCGCGGTGGGCGTAATGCCCTACATCACCGCCAGCATCATCGTGCAGCTGCTCGGCGTGGTCATCCCGCGCTTCGAGCAGCTCCGCAAAGAGGGGCAGTCAGGCCAGGCGAAACTCACGCAGTACACCCGCTACCTGACGATCGCGCTGGCAATCCTGCAGGCCACCAGCATCGTGGCGCTGGCCGCCAACGGTGGTCTGTTGCAGGGCTGCACCCTGGACATCATCCAGGGGCAGAGCGAGGGGCTGAACATCTTCACGCTGTCGGTCATCGTGCTGGTGATGACCGCGGGCGCGGCGCTGGTGATGTGGATGGGTGAACTGGTCACCGAGCGCGGCATCGGCAACGGTATGTCGCTGATGATCTTCGCCGGCATCGCCGCGCGTATCCCGATCGAAGGCAAGACCATCCTGGACAGCCGCGGCGGCATGGTGTTCAGCCTGGTCTGCGTCGCGGCGCTGATCATCATCATCGGCGTGGTGTTCGTCGAGCAGGGCCAGCGACGCATCCCGGTCCAGTACGCCAAGCGAATGGTGGGCCGCAAGATGTACGGCGGCACATCGACCTATCTGCCGCTGAAGGTCAACCAGGCGGGCGTCATCCCGGTGATCTTCGCGTCATCGTTGATCTACATCCCACACTTGATCACTCAGTTGATCCAGAGCGGCAGCGCCAACCCGGGCACCGGGTGGTGGCAGACCTTCGTCGCCGAGTACCTGACCGATCCCAGTAGCCCCGTCTACATCGGCGTGTACTTCGGGTTGATCATCTTCTTCACCTACTTCTACGTGTCGATCACGTTCAACCCCGAAGAACGTGCCGACGAGATGAAGAAGTACGGCGGGTTCATCCCCGGCATCCGGCCCGGCAGGCCGACCGCCGAATACCTGAAATATGTCCTTAGCAGGATCACCCTTCCAGGCTCCATCTACCTGGGCGTGATCGCTGTGCTGCCGAACCTGTTCCTGGAGATCGGCAACACCGGTGCCGTGCAGAACTTGCCGTTTGGCGGTACTGCGGTTCTGATCATGATTGGTGTCGGGTTGGATACCGTCAAACAGATTGAGAGCCAGCTCATGCAACGCAACTACGAAGGGTTCCTGAAGTGAGAGTCGTTCTACTCGGACCGCCGGGCGCGGGCAAAGGCACGCAGGCGCAGAAGCTCTCCGAGAAGCTCGGCATCCCGCAGATCTCGACCGGCGACCTATTCCGCAAGAACATCAGCGAAGGCACGCCGTTGGGTCTGGAGGCCAAGCGCTATCTCGACGCGGGCGACCTGGTGCCCAGCAGCCTGACCAACGCTCTGGTCGAAGACCGGATCGCGGATGAGGACGCGGCTGACGGGTTTATTCTCGACGGGTATCCCCGCTCGGTGGAGCAGGCCCAGGCGCTCGACGAGATGCTCACCAAGCACAACACCAAGCTGGACGCCGTGCTGGAGTTCCAGGTCTCCGAGGGGGAGCTGTTCGAGCGGCTCAAGGGCCGCGGCCGCGCCGACGACACCGAAGAGGTCATCCACAACCGGATGCAGGTGTACCGCGACGAGACCGAGCCGCTGCTGGAGTACTACAGCCACAACAATCTGCAGGCGGTAGACGCGGTCGGCACGCTCGACGAGGTGTTCCAGCGCGCACTGCAAGCGCTCGGCAAGTAACCGATGATCGGCCTTCCCGGGCTGCGTAACCGCAAGGTCGTCACGCAGCGCAGCGCGGGCGAACTCGACGCGATGGCCGCAGCCGGCTCGTTGGTCGCCACGGCGCTGCTGGCCGTGCGGCAGGCCGCCGCGCCGGGGGTGTCGACGCTGACGCTCGACGGGATCGCCGAATCGGTCATCCGTGACGGCGGAGGTATTCCGTCGTTCCTCGGCTATCACGGCTTCCCGGCCAGCATCTGCTCATCGGTGAATGACCGTGTGGTGCACGGGATTCCGTCGGCGGCCGAGACTTTGGGCCCCGGCGATCTGGTATCCATCGACTGCGGTGCGATCCTCGATGGCTGGCACGGAGACTCGGCGGTCACATTCGGCGTCGGGACGCTGATCCCCGTCGACGAAGCGCTGTCACAAGCCACTCGTGAGGCGATGGAAGCCGGGATCGCCGCGATGGTGCCCGGTAACCGGCTCACCGACGTCTCGCATGCCATCGAGGTCGAGACGCACGCCGCTGAGGCACGCTACGACCGCAAGTTCGGCATCGTCGCCGGCTACGGCGGCCACGGCATCGGCAGGCAGATGCACATGGACCCATTCCTGCCCAACGAGGGGCCACCTGGGCGCGGACCGTATCTGGCGCCGGGGTCGGTGCTGGCCATCGAGCCCATGCTCACCCTCGGCACCACGAAGACCGTTGTGCTGGACGACGAATGGACCGTCGTCACCGGCGATGGGTCGCGCGCGGCGCATTGGGAGCACACGGTCGCGGTCACCGAGGACGGGCCGCGAATTCTCACGTTGTAGCGCTGTTCGAGCAAACAGCCGCGCGTCGGACGCCGCGGCGCTACTAATGAACCAGAACACCGCCAACGTCGTGTCAAAGACGGAGGTTGGTTAATGGATGACCCAGAGGCCGCCATGATGCGCGTGCTCTACAACGAGCACGCGGGCGCGCTGTGGCGATACGCCTTGCGGCTTACTGGTGATCAAGCACGTGCGGAGGACGTGGTGCAGGAGACGCTGCTGCGGGCATGGCGACACCCGGAGGTGACCGACGACATCGATCGGTCCGCCCGGGCGTGGCTGTTCACGGTGGCCAGAAACCTCATCATCGACGAGCGCCGCAGCGCACGGTTCCGCAACGAGTCGGGCACCGGCGACGTGGAACAGGTGGCCGACCGGGCCGCCCCCGACGAAGTGGACTCCGCCTTGGATCGGCTGTTGCTCGCCACGGCCCTGTCTGCGCTTTCCGAGGATCACCGCGCGGTGATCCGCCGGGCGTACTACCAGGGCTGGACGACCGCCCAGATCGCCGACGACCTGCAGATCGCCGAGGGCACGGTGAAGTCCCGGCTGCACTACGCGGTCCGCGCATTGCGGCTCAACTTGCAGGAAATGGGGGTGACACGATGACGGAGTTCGGTTTTCCCCGAGGTGATGATGTGTTGGACGGCGATCGCTATCTGACATGGGACGCGGCGTACGTGCTTGGGTCGCTGTCGAGCGCTGAGCGCCGCGAGTTCGAGGCGCATATGCAAACGTGTGCGCGGTGCCGGGCCGCGGTCACTGAGCTCAGCGGCGTTCCCGCACTGCTGGCCAAGCTCGACCTTGAAGATGTCCGTGCACTCGACGAAGAGCAACCCGACACCCCGCCACTGCGGCCGGAGGTGCTCGGGTCGATCCTCGACAAGGTTCGGTGGCGCCGACGCCGTTCGCGGTTGTGGACATCAGCGGCGGTCGCGGTGGCGGCAGCGCTGCTGGCAGTCGGGCTGGTGATCGTGGCCCGCCCGGAGATCGTCGGCCTGCAGACCAGCACTCCGCAAGCCGCGCCAGCGCTGGAAATGACCAAAGTGTCTGAGACGCCGATCAACGCCACCATCACGATGACCGGTTTCGGCTGGGGCACCCGCATCGACATGGCGTGCACGTACGGCGACTGGGGTCAACGCGACGCTCCGCCGCAAAATTTGGGCATGGTGGTGGTTGGCCATGACGGCCGCCGCGATCAGATCGCGACGTGGCTGGGATTGTCCGGCGCCACCGCATTGCCGAGCGCCAACACTCCCATGCAGATGAACGAAATCGCTGCCGTGCAACTGGTTTCGTCCGACTCCGGACAGGTGCTGCTCGAACGCCGCGTGTGAATCGGGTCACCGGGTGAACCCAACTCCGTTGCGAGTCGTGTCAGTGGGTAGGGCACGAAAGCAGGTGAGCAATGGCCAACAGGCATCGGGTTGTCGATCACATTGTCGGGTACCTGGCTGCGAGCGGTATTGGCCACATCTTCGGTGTGGACGGTGCCAATATCGAGGATCTCTACGACGCCGCGTTCTTTCGTGACGACATCACCGCGGTGCTCGCCAAGCACGAATTCTCCGCGACGACAATGGCCGACGGCTACAGCCGCAGCGGCGCAGGACTCGGTGTCGTCGCCGCCACCTCGGGCGGCGGATGCCTCAACACCGTCCCAGGGCTGGGGGAGGCGTTCGCCAGTCGCGTGCCGGTCCTGGCGCTGATCGGCCAACCACCGACCGCGCTCGACGGGCGGGGCGCTTTTCAGGACACCAGCGGCCGTAACGGTGCACTGGACGGCGAGGCGCTCTTCTCCGCGGTGTCCGTGTTCTGCCGGCGAGTGGCGACACCGGAGGACATCGTCGCGGCGCTGCCGGAGGCGATCGCGGCGGCGCGCAGCGGTGGGCCAGCAGTGCTGTTGCTGCCCAAGGACATTCAGCAGGCCCAGCTTGGTGTAAACGGCGGTATCGGAAGGTTCGAGCACTTCGGCAGCCAGATGGGCGATCCGCAGGCGATCGCGTCCGCGCTGCGGCGAGCCGACGGACCGATCACG
>DATFCF010000381.1:0-3767 GCA_035253445.1 Mycobacterium sp. | reverse complement strand
AGAAGTCATGAGATCACGAAAAGCATCACTCTGGCCCCGACTGGCGCTGGCCGTCCTGATCGTCGCGGCGGCCATAGTGGCAGGCAGCGCCGTCGTATACCCAGCGACCGCGTGCGCGGCACCCGCGGGCAGTGCAGCCTCGTACGACGAATGCGTCGGCCGCGGGTCCAACAAGCGGCTCTGCTGCAGTCTGGCAGGCGGGCAATGGACGGAGACCAAGTACTACGACAAGGACGGAAAATACCTGTACTCGACCTGGGATTGTGCGGGCCTCACGTTGCAGCAGCAGGGGCGACCCGCGAGGCGACCGGGGATCGTCACCCAGACGTTCGAACCGGCCGCTGGCTGAAAAATTCCGTCAGATCTCGATGACCGTCGGCACGATCATCGGCTGCCTGCGGTAGGTCTCGCCCACCCATTTGCCGACGGTGCGGCGGACGGCCTGGGCGATGCGGCTCGGGTCGGTGATGTGGTCGGCGACCAGTTGTTCCATCTCCGCCTCCACTTTGCGGGCCACCGGCTCCAGAGCTTTCGGATCTTCTGAGAAGCCGCGCGAATGCAGATGCGCGGGCGCGGCGGGCTTTCCGGTGCCGCGGCGCACCACCACCGTCACCGCGATGAAACCCGACGACAAGATGAGCCGCTCCCCCAATGTCGCGTCACCGACATCACCCGTGATCAGCCCGTCGACGAACATCTTCCCAACGGTCACACCGCCGGCGATCGACGCCCTGCCCGCAACCAGATCAACGCTGACCCCGTTCTCGGCCAGCACAATCGAATCCTCCGACACACCGGTGCGCGCCGCCAATGCCGCATTCGCTCGCAGCATTCGCCACGTGCCGTGCACCGGCATCACGTTTCGCGGCCGCACCGCGTTGTACAGGAACAACAACTCGCCCGCGTAGGCGTGGCCCGAAACATGTATCCGCGCTTGGGCGTTGGTGACGACGCGAACTCCGATCTTGGCCAGCGCGTCCAGAACACCGAAGATTGCTTCCTCGTTGCCAGGGATCTGCGACGAACTCATGATGATGAGATCGCCTGTCGTCAGCGTGATGCTGCGATGCTCGCCCCGCGACATTCGCGACAACGCGGCCATCGGCTCGCCCTGCGTCCCTGTGGTGATCAGCGTGACCCGCTCGGGCGCCATCATCTCTGCGGCACTGATGTCGATCACATCGTCGTCTGCGACGTTGAGGTAGCCGAGTTCCTTGGCGATTCCCATATTGCGCACCATCGACCGGCCCACGAATGCGACTCGGCGGCCAAGGGCCACCGACGCGTCGATGATCTGTTGCACGCGAGCAACATTGGAGGCGAAACAAGCCACGATGACCCGGCCTTCTGCGCCGCGGATCAGCCGATGCATATTGGGCCCGATCTCGCTCTCCGACGGGCCAACGCCGGGTATCTCCGCATTCGTCGAGTCACACAGAAACAGGTCCACCCCGGCGTCCCCGAGCCGCGACATGCCCGGCAGGTCGGTCGGCTGGTCGTCGAGCGGCAGTTGGTCGAGTTTGATGTCACCGGTGTGCAGCACGGTTCCCGCGCCGGTGTGAATCGCGATCGCCAGGCAACCGGGAATTGAGTGGTTGACGTGAAAGTACTGGCATTCGAACACTCCGTGCGTCGAGCGCTGCCCCTCGGCAACTTCGACGAACCTCGGTTTGATGCGGTGCTCGCGACACTTCTCCGCAACGAGCGCCAGCGTGAACTTCGAGCCGACAACGGGAATGTCGGGACGAAGCTTGAGCAGAAAAGGAATTGCGCCGATATGGTCCTCGTGCGCGTGCGTGAGCACCAGCGCTTCCACATCGTCGAGGCGATCTTCGACGTGGCGCAGATCGGGCAGGATCAGATCGACGCCTGGCTCGTCATGGCCGGGGAACAGCACCCCGCAGTCGACGATCAGCAGCCGCCCAAGATGCTCGAAAACGGTCATGTTGCGGCCGATTTCGCTGATCCCGCCCAGCGCTGTGACCCGCAGGCCGCCAGGGGCCAGTGGCCCCGGTGGTTTGAGTTCGGAATTCACTACCGAAGCACCGCGGCGGCCCGCATGTCGGCGGCCAGCGTCTCGATTTGCTCGGGAGTGGCCGGTACCTGCGGCAGCCTGGGTCCGCCCACCTCGATGCCCTGCAGGCGCAGCCCTTCCTTGGCGAAGGTGACACCACCCAGCCTCGACTGGGCATCTGCCAGCGGCCCCAACGTGACGTTGATCTTTCGCGCTGTCGCGATATCACCAGAGCTGAACGCCGACAACATGTCTCGTAGCTGGCCCGCGGCCAGGTGCCCCCAGACGCTGATGAAGCCGACCGCGCCCATTGCGAGCCACGGCAGGTTCAGGGCGTCGTCACCGCAGTAGTACGCGAGCCCGGTCTCGGCGATGATCTGCCCGCCACCGTGCAGGTCGCCCTTGGCGTCCTTGACGGCGACGATGTTCGGGTGGCCGGCAAGGCGTCGCAGGGTGTCCCACTCGATCGGCACCACGGACCGCGGCGGAATGTCGTACAACACCACCGGCAGCGACGTCGCATCGGCAACTGCGGTGAAATGCGCCTCCAGCCCTGCCTGCGGCGGGCGTGAGTAATACGGCGTCACCACAAGCAGTCCGTGCGCGCCTTCGGCCGCACACGCCTTCGCCAGGTGCACGCTGTGCGCGGTGTCGTAAGAGCCCGCACCGTTGATGATCCGAGCCCGATCGCCCACCGCTTCCAGCACCGTGCGCAGCAGCGCGATCTTCTCGTCGTCGGTGGTCGTCGGCGATTCGCCAGTGGTGCCCGACAGCACCAGCCCATCGCAGCCGGCGTCGACAAGATGGGTGGCCAGCCGCGCGGCGGTGTCCGTGTCCAGCGAGCCGTCGGGCTTGAACGGAGTCACCATCGCGGTCAGTACGGTGCCCAAACGGGCGGTCACGTCGAATCCGCTGGTGCTCACGGAACCCAAGATTACCTTCTCGACCTCAAGCCTCTGTTGCGAGCGGCGACGTTGCCACCTCGGTGCCGTCGGCCAGCGTGATGAGCTCGAAATCAGAGAACACCTGCGGTGCGACGTCGATGAGTTGGCGCAGGCACTCGATCGCCAGCCTGCGGATCTCCACGTCGGCATGCTCGCTTGCCCGCATCGCGATGAAATGCCGCCACGCACGGTAGTTCCCCGTGACGACGATGCGGGTCTCGGTGGCATTCGGCAACACCGCCCGAGCGGCCTGCCTGGCCTGCTTGCGCCGCAGCACCCCCAGTCTTTCGCCGGGCTCATCGCCCATGAATTTCGCCTCGAGCCTGCCGAGCAGGTCGCTGTAGGCCGCCCGGCCGGCGTCGGTGGCCGCGGTGAAGATCTCCACCAGCTCCGGGTCGTCTTCCATCCCGGGCGGCACCACGACCTGCGAGTCCTGCTCCGGCACATACCTCTGCGACAACTGGGAGTACGAGAAGTGACGATGCCGGATCAGCTCGTGGGTGCATGACCGCGAGATACCGGTGACGTAGAACGAGACCGACGCGTGCTCGAGCACCGAGAAGTGGCCGACGTCGATGATGTGGCGCAGGTAGGCGGCATTGGTCGCGGTCCGGGGATTGGGTTTGGACCAGCTTTGATAGCAGGCACGGCCGGCGAACTCGACGAGGGCGGGGCCGCCGTCGGCGTCGGTGCTCCACGGCACGTCGGGGGGCGCCAAGAACTCGGTCTTGGCGATCAGTTGCACGCGCAGCGGCGCGGTCTCGGCCACGGCTCACCCTAACGCGATGACCTTGCCGCACGCGGCGTTA
>DATFCF010000380.1:0-11424 GCA_035253445.1 Mycobacterium sp. | reverse complement strand
GAACGGACATGACCGCCGAGCACCAGCCGGCCGCGGCGGGGGTGGACTTCGCGGTGAAAATGGACAAGAACAATGGAGCCGACTTCGTCGGTAAGGCGGCGCTGGGAACCGAACCGCAGAATGTGCTGCGCAGCATCGTGTTCGACGAGCCCACCGCCGTGGTACTCGGCAAGGAGCCGGTCTACACCGGAGGTGAATGCGTCGGGTACGTGACGAGCGCAGGCTATTCGCCGACCATCGGCCGCACCATTGCCTACGCGTGGTTACCGGCCACTGCCTCTGTCGGCGAACGCGTTTCGGTTGATTACCGCGGCACGCGGCGCACCGCGGTGGTGCACGCCGAACCCGTGGTGGATCCCGAGATGACGCGGATCAAGAGGTAACACAATGGGTTACGACGTCATCGTCATCGGACTCGGCGGTATGGGCAGCGCCGCCGCCTACCATCTCGCCGCGCGTGGTCAACGCGTGCTCGGACTGGAGAAGTTCACACCGGCGCACGACAAGGGATCCAGTCACGGCGGTTCGCGGATCATCCGCCAGTCGTATTTCGAAGACCCCGCCTACGTGCCGCTGCTACTGCGCGCCTACGAGCTGTGGGAAAAGCTGGCCGTCGATGCGCAGCGCGACGTGTACCGGCTCACCGGCGGGTTGTTCATCGGGCCGCCGGACTGCTTGACGGTCTCGGGCAGCCTGCGCACCAGCCAGGCATGGGATCTGCCGCACGAGGTGCTCGACGCCGCGCAGATCCGCTCCCGCTACCCGAATTTCACCCCGAATCCCGGTGACATCGCGCTTTACGAGGCAAAGGCGGGCTTCGCCCGCCCCGAGATGACCGTGCAGGCCCATATCGATCTCGCCGAACGCGAAGGCGCCACTTTGATGTTCGGTGAAGAAGTGCTCGAGTGGAACGAGACGGCCGGCGGCGTCACCGTCACAACGGCGAACACTACTTTCACGGCAGGCCAACTCGTCATCTGCCCTGGGGCGTGGGCGCCGCAACTGCTCGCCGAGTTCGGCATCCCGATCACCATCGAACGGCAGGTGCTGTACTGGCTCGACCCCGTCGGGGGCACCGACACCTTCGTCGACCATCCGATCTTCATCGACGAAAACGCCAACGGCATGCAGATCTACGGCTTCCCGGCCATCGACGGGCCGCGCGGCGGGGTCAAAGTCGCGTTCTTCCGCAAGGGCATCGTCTGCACACCGGACACCATCGACCGCACCGTGCACGAGCGCGAGATCAGCGAAATGCGGTCGCGGGTCGTGGAATTGATCCCGGCGCTCGACGGCCCGTGTCTGCACTCGGCGACATGCATGTACTCCAACACACCCGACGAACACTTCGTGATCGCGCGTCACCCGGACAGCGCGAACATCACGGTGGCATGCGGATTCTCGGGACACGGCTTCAAGTTCGTTCCTGTCGTTGGGGAGATCCTCGCCGACCTCGCCATCGACGGCGTGACCGGCCATCCCATCTCTTTGTTCGACCCCAAGCGACTGGTGACGCCATGACCGGCCATGTTCCCCCCCCTGCTCCCGCCCGCGACGAACCCACCTCCTGCACTGCGCTCCACCCTCGGCGGGAACTACTACGTCAGCGACAGCGTCTTCGCCGCGGAGCAGGAACGGATCTTCGAGAACATGTGGTTCTGCGCGGTCCGGTCGTCGGATCTGGCACTGCCCGGCAAGTTCAGAACGGTCCAGATCGGACGCGAGAGCGTGCTGCTGGTTCGTGGCCGCGACGGATTGCTGCGCGGGTTCCTCAACATCTGCCGCCATCGGGGCGCCCAGCTGTGCACCGAGCGGCAGGGCGAGGTGAGGCGCAACATCCGCTGCCCTTATCACTCCTGGACGTATGCGCTGGATGGCAAACTCATGGCCGCGCCCAATATCGCATCGCTGACTGACGAGACCGGCGCGGCCATCGACCGCTACCGGTTGGGGTTGGTTCCGGTCGCACTGACCGAGTGGCTCGGCTACGCCTGGGTGTGCCTATCCGATACCCCGCCCCCATTCGAAGAGGTCGTCGCGGAGGCCACCGTCCGCCTCGGTGACCCCGACGCCATCAACCGCTACGGCATCGGCGGTTTGGACGTGGGCCACCGCGTCGTCTACGACGTGGCGGCCAACTGGAAGCTGATCGTCGAGAACTTCATGGAGTGCTACCACTGCAGCTCGATCCACCCGGAACTGGTCGGGGTGCTGCCCGAGTTCGCCAGGGGAATGGCAGCTCAGGCCAACGTCGGTCGTGGCGCCGAATTCGGTTCGGAGGTAAGCGGGTTCACAGTGGACGGCTCGGCCGGATTCGATCGCCTGCCAGGGATCACCGATGACCAGGACCGCCGCTATTACGCAATCACGGTGAAGCCGGCGGTGTTCATCAACCTGGTCCCTGATCACATCGTCTTCCACCGGATGTTCCCGGTCTCGCCGTCGCGGACGATCGTCGAATGCGACTGGCTCTACACCGCGGACGTGGTGTCGTCGGGGCGGGACGTATCGCACTCCGTTGAGCTGTTCCACCGCGTCAACGAACAGGACTTCGAAGCGTGCGAGCGAACTCAGCCGGCGATGTCGTCACGGGCGTACCGGCAAGGCGGAGTATTGGTTCCCGCTGAACACCACATCGCGGAGTTCCATCAGTGGGTGGTGTCCTGTCTCGGCGCTGAATGTCGCCGACCGAGCGGCTCCGGTGACGGGTACATGAGCGCGTGTGAACGGTGAACAGATCACACGAGAAATCATCAACCACGCCGACGGCAGCGTCGCCGCGGTCGCAGTCGGGTCGGCAACTTCGGCATGCCGCGCGTATAGGCTCTGAAAGTAATCATGGCCAAGCGTGAGGATGTTCAACCCGCCGCTGCGGTGCAATCCGTGGACCGCGCTCTGCTGGTGCTGGAGATCTTGGCGACGCTCGGACAGGCCGGCGTGACGGAGATCGCCGCCGAGCTCGGTGTGCACAAGTCGACGGTGTCGCGTCTGCTCACGGTGCTGGAATCGCGCGGCTACGTCGAACAGGTGTCGGGTCGCGGCAAGTACCGGCTCGGGTTTTCGATCACGCGGCTGGCCCGGGCCAGCAGTGCGCATCTGGACCTGGTGAAACTCAGCCAGGACGTCTGCGACGGGCTGGCCGCCGATGTGGGGGAGACCGCCAATGTGGCGATCCTCGACGGCGATCGCATCGTCAACGTCGTCGAGGCGATCGGGCCGGCGGAGATCACGCTGCGGACATGGGTTGGACAGAGCTGCCCTGCGCATGCGACGTCGAGCGGCAAGGTGCTGCTCGCCGGGCTCGACGCGGCCGACGTGCGGACCAGATTCGCGGCCGGGCTGGAAGCCTTCACCGACAACACCGTCGTGAAGCTGACCGACCTGCAGCGTCACCTTGCCACCGTCCGAGAACGCGGGTGGGCAAGCGTGACTGAGGAGCTCGAGGTCGGTCTGAATGCGGTCGCTGCACCTGTCTACGACGCGAACGCGCAAGTCATTGCGGCGCTGAGCGTTTCGGGGCCGTCATACCGTCTTGCGGAAGGCCAGTTCGAGGAGAACGCAAAGCGGACCATCGCCGCAGCTGAGGTCATCAGCCGCCGCCTAGGCTGGTTCGAGCACGGATAAGGACGAGCTCGGTGAACTGTTCGGGGCACTCGAGCGGTGTGAAATGCCCGGCGTCGACGGCGGAATGCAGCTGGACGTCGATGAAGTAGTGCTCCAGCCGATCGGCCCACTGGCGCGGAAACAGCGGATCGTGCTGCGGCCACAGCACATCCGTCGGCGCGTGAATCTTGATGGCCCGATCGGGTGGCAGCTCGGTGAGTGACTGGGCGATCATTCCCGCGCCTGCGCGATACGAGGCGATCGAGGCGGTGAACGCGCCCGGCAGGGCGTAGTCCGTCACCAGGCGTTCCAAATCATCTTCGGAGACGGTGAAATTCGGTCCCGACCAATGATTCCAGAAGTGCCGCAGATAGTCCCGGACAGCATCGGGGTTGCCGTCGATCAATTGAGCGGCGAGTGGAAGTTGGTGAAAAGCCTGGTACCAGAACTCGCCCTGCGCCTGCGCGGTGAGGACGCGGTCACCGGCACCGGGCAGCGGGGGAGAGAGCACCAGTGCCTGCACCAGGTCGGGATGCATCCGGGCGACGCTCTGTGCGACGCGGCTTCCGACGTCATAGCCCGCGAGCACGACGTCGGATAGTCCCAGTTCCTTGATCAGGCCGACGACGCTGCTGGCCTGGGCGGTGGTGCTGTAGAAGTGGCGCACCGCGACGTCGTGCTTGTCGGAGCCGCCGAAGCCGCGCAGGTCGGGAACGATGACATCGGCGGTGTCCCCGAGCAGCCCCACGACCAGGCGGTAGTCGTGACGGTTGCCCGGCCATCCGTGCAACAAGACGACCGCCGGTGCGCCCTTTGTCCCGAACCTGTCGAAGGCCAGCCGGAAGCCGTCGACCGGGGCGCTTCGCGACCACATTGGCCTATCTTGCGATTTGTCAGCTGGCTTTGTGCAGGGTTTCCGAATCACCCGTGATGACAGCCAGAATGGTGCGCCACGCGTCCGAGGGCGAGTTGATCACGTCGGAGTGTGCATTGGGGCCAGCCATCAATCGACCGTCGTCGTAATAGCCTGTGGCCAAATGTATTACGCCGGGCATTTCGTCAGGATCGGCGCCATGCGGCCCACCGGGAATGCCCTGCACGGCTTGAATGAAGTCACCGGGCGCCGTCATCGAGAACCGCACTACGTGCGGATTGCGGTTGTGCCAATCGCCGGGATCGTCGACGCCGACGCCGGCGCCGGCCGCCGCCAAATACAGCGTGCGATCGGCGGTGAGCCCGGCTGCTTCGGCGGTGCCCAGGATCGAACCGCCGTACGAATGTCCGATGTAGGTGACCGGCACCGGCGGCCCGGTGGCGGCTTTTGCGTCGACGGTGCGGTCGACGTCTTCGCTGAACGCCACGAGTCGTGGTGCCATGTCCCTGGCATAGCGAGGGTTGGCGGCGTCGACGACGGCACTGGCCACATTGCCGCCCTGCGGGAACGGACCGCCCAGATAAGTGATGGTCGCGACCTCGCCGCGAGTGGCCGTGACGAAACGCCGGGCGGTCTGGGTGTTGGCCGCAGAACCCTCGATCGTCGTGTTCAACCCCGGAACGAGCACCGCCACGCTCGTCGCTCTCGACAGATTCCCGTTCAGCTCTACCAGTGATGCCCGCCCGGGGTCGAAGGCAAGGATCTGCCGGTCGACCCGGTCGCGGCCGCCGGTTGGATCGTCGACCTCGCCGAGCAGGCTGCGGTAGAACGCGACGCGCCCCGGGTCGTCTGTGTCGATGATGGCCTGGGCGATGTTGATCCGATTCGCGGCGACGCGCATGTCCCACGGCATGCCGTCGGTGTTACCTACCTCGCGGGGGAACTCGGCGACGAGTCGCTGCCTCGCGTCGGGGGTCAGCGCCGCGATTTGTTCGGCGATGCTGTCCTGGCTCATCGTCGGCCAGGCGCTGGCCGGCACGGTCGGTGCTGCGGCGGGAATGGGCGCAGGCCTGAGGGCTTCCGCGATGTCGTCTGCGGCATCGGTGTCGGCGGCGCCGAGGCGGTCCAGCGCGTCGGCGATCTGCGCTGTCAACTCGACGGCCCGCATCGCGAGCATGTCGCGGGCCACGCCGGGATCGCCGCCTGACAACGCGACCAGCAATGGCGGCGGATCGGCGGGTACGGACACCGAACCGTCGTCGGCCACCGCGAAACCCTCGCCCCGAGCGGCGGCGATCCGTGCCAGGACATCGGCGCGTGCTGAGGCGATCTGATCGGCACCGTCGCGGGCGGCCACCGAGGCGCTGACCAACGCCCGCGCCGCGGCATCACCGGCGGCCGCAATGGTGCTCGCGCGTTGATGCGCCGCATCAGCTGCGTCGCCGCTCCAGGAATCCACGGCAAAAGCGAGGGTGTCGACCTTCGCGATCAGGTCGGCAACGGCGCCGTCCCAAGTGTCGGCCAGACGACGCAGAGCCTCCGGCTGCCAGGCCTCTGCTTGCGAGACCGTCGGCCGGGTCACCGCTCGCGGAACCGCTCGCCGTTGGAGGCGTCGGCGCGCTCGAAGGCGGCGGCCGACATCTGCGCGGCCAGCGCCCAGCCGCGCATATTGGCGACGACGTCGGTGAGCCGGGCGGCGACAAGCACCGGCGCGGCGGTGTTGCCGACGGCCGAACCCGGCAGCTCGTCGGGATCAAGTGTTGGCCAACGCATTCCGGCGATCGCATCCGCGGCGGCCATGACCCGGTCGGCGACCCCGCGCAGTGTCGTGAGATCAACTTCGGCGATTTCCCCCATGGCTCATGCTGGCAGATCACGGCGAGCTCGCGCTGAAGTTATCCACAGGCCTTGAGGTCGCCGCACTTGGCCCAGAACAGATGGCCGGCAACTGGAAATACGGCTTCGATGGGTTATCGGCGCGGCTTGCGCGCCGCGTTCGGCCAGCAACCAGTAGTCTCGATGACGTGCAGCGACGAATCATGGGCATCGAGACCGAATTCGGTGTCACCTGCACGTTCCATGGCCATCGTCGGCTTAGCCCCGACGAGGTCGCTCGCTACCTTTTCCGGCGGGTGGTGTCGTGGGGCCGCAGTTCGAATGTTTTCCTACGCAACGGCGCACGGTTGTATCTCGATGTGGGCAGCCACCCCGAGTACGCCACCGCCGAATGCGACAGCCTGACCCAGCTGGTCACCCATGACCGCGCCGGCGAGCGGGTGCTCGAGGACCTGCTGATCGACGCCGAGCAGCGGTTGGCCGACGAGGGCATCGGTGGCGACATCTATCTGTTCAAAAACAACACCGACTCGGCGGGGAATTCGTACGGCTGCCACGAGAACTACTTGATTGTGCGGGCCGGGGAGTTCTCCCGGATCTCCGATGTGCTGCTGCCGTTCCTGGTCACCCGCCAGCTGATCTGCGGCGCAGGCAAGGTGTTGCAGACCCCCAAGGCCGCTACCTTCTGCCTCAGTCAGCGTGCCGAGCACATCTGGGAGGGTGTCTCGTCGGCGACCACCCGCAGCCGCCCGATCATCAACACCCGCGATGAACCGCACGCCGACGCCGAAAAGTACCGTCGCCTGCACGTCATCGTCGGCGACTCCAACATGTGTGAATCCACCACCATGCTCAAGGTCGGCACCGCGTCGCTGGTGCTGGAGATGATCGAGGCCGGGGTGGCGTTTCGCGACTTCTCGCTGGACAACCCGATCCGCGCCATCCGCGAGGTCAGCCACGATCTCACCGGCCGTCGTCCGGTGCGGTTGGCCGGCGGGCGCCAGGCCAGTGCGCTGGACATTCAGCGGGAGTACTACGCCCGCGCCGTCGAATACCTGCAGACCCGCGAGCCGAACACGCAGATTCAACAGGTCGTCGATCTGTGGGGCCGTCAGCTCGACGCGGTCGAGAGCCAGGACTTCGCCAAGGTCGACACCGAGATCGACTGGGTGATCAAGCGCAAACTGTTCCAGCGCTACCAGGACCGCTACAACATGGAGCTGTCCGACCCGAAGATCAGCCAGCTCGACCTGGCCTACCACGACATCAAGCGTGGACGTGGCGTGTTCGATTTGCTTCAGCGCAAGGGATTGGCCGCGCGGATCACCACCGATGAGGAGATCGAGGCGGCGGTCAACACGCCGCCGCAGACCACCCGGGCCAAGCTGCGCGGCGAGTTCATCAGTGCCGCGCAGGAGGCCGGCCGCGACTTCACCGTCGACTGGGTTCACTTGAAGCTGAACGACCAGGCCCAGCGCACCGTGCTGTGCAAGGACCCGTTCCGGTCGGTCGATGAGCGGGTCAAGCGGCTGATCGCCAGTATGTGACGCGTGGGTCCCCACGGGGTACACGCTGATTTGTCGCTGATTTGTCGTTCGTAGGTGGGCAGGTTGGCTATCTCTGCCGCCAGAGGCTGACGTGGTTCATGTGACACGTGTGATCGGCCTTCGTCACGGAGCGGCGGACAAGGAGTCGCGCAATCGGAACTAAGCTACGGCGCGTGGGAATTTCCAAGGTCGAACGGCTGATGAACCTCGTCATTGCACTGCTGTCGACCCGTACGTTCATCACCGCCGAGCGGATCCGCGAAACCGTCTACGGGTATGCCGACAGCCCCAGTGACGAGGCGTTCTCCCGGATGTTCGAGCGCGACAAGAACGAACTGCGCGACCTTGGCATCCCGCTGGAAACCGGCAGGGTGTCACAATTCGACCCCACCGAGGGCTACCGCATCAATCGCGAGGCGTATGCATTGCCTGCGGTGGAACTGACCGCCGACGAGGCCGCTGCGGTCGCGGTGGCGACGCAGCTGTGGGAGTCGCCGGAACTGATCACCGCGACCCAAGGTGCGCTGCTCAAGCTGAGGGCGGCAGGCGTGGACGTCGACGCACCAGACTCCGGAATCGCGATCACCTCGACGGCGGTGCTGCCCGGCCTGCGCGGCTCGGAGGATGTTCTGGGAATCCTGTTGTCCGCCATCGACTCTGGGCAGGCCGTGCAGTTTCCGCACCGTCCTGCCCGCAGCGAGCCGTACACCACTCGCACCGTGGAGCCGTGGGGCGTCGTCACCGACCGCGGCCGCTGGTATCTGGTCGGGCACGACCGGGACCGCGCCGCGACACGCACCTTTCGGTTGTCGCGGATCGGGTCGGAGGTGACCGCCATCGGTGCGCGGGGCGCGGTTTCCAAACCCGACGACGTGAACTTGCGGGAAACCGTGGCGCGCGTGGTCAGTGACCCGCCGACCGGAACCCGTGCCCGCGTGTGGGTGGCCGACGGCCGCGCCACCGCGCTGCGCCGACAGGCGACAGTGACTGGCCCACGGGTGCTCGGTGGCCGCGCGGGCGACGAGATCACCGTCGATATGGGGATGACCGACCGGCTGGCGCGCGAAATCGCCGGCTACGGTGCGGACGCCGTCGCACTGGAGCCGGAGTCGCTGCGCGACGAAGTGCTGAAACGGCTGCGTGCACAAGCCGGCCAGACAGACGAGGTGACCGCATGACCACCGTGTCGACCCGGTTGGTGCGGCTGCTCAACATGGTTCCGTACTTCCAGGCCAACCCCAAGATCACCTATGCCGAAGCCGCGTCCGATCTGGGCGTCAGCGTCAAACAACTCCGCGACGACCTGAATCAGTTGTGGATGTGCGGGCTGCCCGGTTACGGGCCCGGCGACCTGATCGACTTCGAATTCTCAGGCGACACAATCGAAGTCACATTCTCCGCGGGTATCGATCATCCGCTGCGGCTGACGTCGCCCGAGGCGACGGGCGTGCTGGTGGCGCTGCGGACGCTGCTCGACGTGCCGGGCATGGTCGACCCCGAGGCCGCGCGCAGCGCCATCGCGAAGATCGAATCAGCCGCGGGCACAGCCAACCACGGCATTGAAGGCTCTGTGGCGGCCGTTGACGAACCCGCCCCGGTGGAAAGCGCGGCCGCCGCGGCGGTGCGAGCCGCCGTGCGCAACGGTCGCGCCCTGGCGATCGAGTACTACTCGGCATCTCACGACGTGCTGTCCAGCAGGGTCGTCGACCCCATCCGTGTGCTACTGGTGGCCGACCACAGCTACCTGGAGGCCTGGTGCCGCTCGGCCGAGAGTGTGCGGCTCTTCCGGTTCGACCGGATCGTCGATGCGCAGCTCCTCGACGAGCCGTCGGCGCCGCCGCGGCCCGCGGTTGAGGCCGGCCCGGACACATCGCTGTTCGATGCCGACCCGTCGCTACCGTCGGCGAAGCTGCTCATCGACCGCTCCGCGTCCTGGATGTTCGACTACTACCCGTTGCGGGTGATCCGTGAGCTGCCCGACGGCGCGTGCGAGGCCGAGATGACGTTCGCGTCCGACGAGTGGATGTCGCGGTTCGTGCTGGGATTCGGCTCGGCGGTACGCGTGCTCGCACCGGAGGCGTTGGCCCAGCGGGTGCGCGAATCGGCCGCGGCGGCGCTTCGCGCTTACGAAGTCAGTGCCGACCCGTCCGGCGGGTAGACTCGGCGAAGACTCACGGAGGTGACCAAATTGGGCGGTCTACAACCCTGGCACTGGGTAATCGTCATTGCCGTGTTCGTGCTGCTCTTCGGCGCCAAGAAGCTGCCGGACGCGGCCCGCTCGCTGGGCAAATCGATGCGGATCTTCAAGTCCGAGATCAAGGAGATGCAGTCCGACTCCAAGCCGGAGGCCGCCGCGCCGCCGGCCACGCCGATCGCCTCGGAACGCGCAGACACCCCGGCCCCGACTACCGAGCAGCCATCGGATAAACACCCAGCCTGATCCACGTCGACCCGTGGACCGCGGCATCAGGCCGCGTCGATAGGCGGTGTCTATAGGCAAGCCCGTGCGCACTCCCGGAGTATTCAAGAAACTCGATCCGCGTCGTCGTCGTTCGCAGGTCAATCCCGACGGCACGATGTCGCTCGTCGAGCACCTGCACGAACTGCGGACCCGGCTGCTGATCGCCGTTGCCGCGATCGTGGTCACGACGGCCGTGGGGTTCTTCTGGTACAGCAACGGCGTGTTCGGGATGCACAGCCTCGGCGAGTGGCTTCGCGGCCCGTACTGCGCGCTGCCGGATTCGGCGCGTGCCGACATCACCTCGGACGGGGCCTGTCGGCTGCTTGCCACCTCCCCGTTCGACCAGTTCATGCTGCGCCTCAAGGTCGGCCTGACCGCGGGCATCGTGCTGGCCTGTCCGGTGTGGCTCTATCAGCTGTGGGCGTTCATCACACCCGGTCTTTACCGCAAGGAACGCCGGTTCGCGATGGTCTTCGTCAGCATCGGCGCGGTGCTGTTCATGGCCGGTGCAGTGCTGGCCTACGTGGTGCTCGCGAAGGCGCTGAGCTTCCTGCTGACGGTCGGCAGCGATGTGCAGGTCACCGCGCTCTCCGGTGATCAGTACTTCGGGTTCCTGATCAACCTGCTGCTGGTGTTCGGTATCAGCTTCGAGTTCCCGCTGCTGATCATCATGCTCAACCTCATCGGGATGCTGCCCTACGAGCGGCTCAAAGCCTGGCGACGGGGTCTGATCTTCGGGTTGTTCGTGTTCGCGGCGTTCGCGACGCCCGGCTCCGATCCGTTCTCGATGCTCGCGCTCGCGCTGGCGCTGACTGTCCTGCTGGAGTTCGCGATCCAGATCGCCCGCGTTCATGACCGGCGCAAGGCGCGCCGCGCGGCGTCGGACGAGGTGCCCGACGAACGGGCGGCCCCGATCGGGGACGTCGAGGCAATCGAACCGCCGACCACCGTGCCCACGCCGGCCCGGGTAGTAGTCGATGACGACGCCACTTAGCGGGGAACTCGCCGGCTTCACCGCGCAGCTGCCGTTTCAGTTGGACGACTTTCAGCGGCGCGCCTGCCAGGCGCTGGAGAACGGGCACGTCGTGCTCGTCTGTGCGCCG
>DATFCF010000379.1:0-5770 GCA_035253445.1 Mycobacterium sp. | reverse complement strand
TGGACCAGCCCATCGGGGCAGACCTACACCACCAAACCCGGCAGCGCGATCCTGTTCCCGTCACTGTGCCGACCCACCGCACCCATCGTCACATCAACCGACACGAGCGCCGCCGCGGCCAGCACTGCCACCCAACCCAGCCGCGACCTGGCAATGCCCCGACGCAAGACCACCCGCACCCAAAACCGCCACCGCGCAATCGAAACCGAACGCCAACTCAACAACGCCTACATCGCCGAACGCAACAAACCACCACCGTTCTAACGGTGTCTCCCAAGCGTTCTCGTGTGCGCCTAAGGGTGCGCCTAAGGGTGATACGGCACGCCGACCGCGCGGAACACGTATTCCGGTGGCACGTCGAAGGCCAGCGACCGGCGCGGCAGTCGCATCAGAACATCCGCCGGAATCGCGTCTTTGTAGTGCAGCGACAGCTCACCCGAACACCGCGCGTCCACCGCGTTGATGTCGACGTTCAGCAGCAGGCCGCTCTCGGAAAGGTCGGCCGTCACGTTGCCCACTTGGGCGGCGTCCCAGCGCTGATCAATGGTGCGGCCCGCCAGCTTTGGCACTGTTGACAGCGTGCCGAGCACCCGCTGATTGGTCAGCACAAGCGAGCCGACATAACTGGCGATGTGTCCGGCTGAGCGCTTACCCGGAATCTTCCCGCTGAATCGGCGAGTCACCGGCACGTACTCAGCAAGGTAAAGAACGCCCTCGGCTTCGACTTCGGCACGCAGCTCGTCGGGCAGCTTGCCGATGCGGAGCAGTTTTCGCAAGAACACGGCCATAAAGGCACCGTAGCTCAGCTGCGGGGAATCCCCAGGACGCTATAGACGAACTTCCGTGGAACGTCGAAGGCCAGCGTCCGGGTCGGCACGCGGGACAAGACATCGGGTGGCAGTTGCGTCTTGTAATTCAGCGATAGCTGGCCCGAGAACTCCGGATCCACTTGTGCCAGATCGGATATCTCCAGCAGCAGGCCGGACTCCGAGAGCGTGCCCCTGACTGCGCCTGCATCAGATGCGTTCCAGGGCTGATCAACCGCCCGTCCCGCCGTCCCCGGCAGCACCGACACGGTGCCGATCACTCGCTGGTTGGTCAAGGCGAGCGAGCCGCCGTATCCGCGGATCAGCCCCACCGACCTGCGCCCTGGAACGTGGCCGGTGAAGCGCAATACGACCCCAAGGTATTCGCCGAGATAGATGACCCCCTCGGATTCCACCTGGGCGCGCATGTCGTTCGGCAGTCTGCCGATGCGGAGCAGTTTGCGGAGAAATCCGGCCATGGGCAGTCACCCTAACCGCAGCCGCAGCCAGGTGGTACTGCTTGTGAGATGACAGCGCACAAGACCTGGCTGCTCGGGTCGGCAGCGGTTGCCGTCGCGCTCTACGCGCTGATGTGGATCGGCTATGTGTTGCAGTGGAACTGGCTGAGCACCGTCGACTCGTCCGCGTTGGACGCGCTGTATCGCTATGCCGTCACACGCCCGGGCTGGGTGACTGCGTGGGACGTTTTCTGCACCGTGCTCGGGCCGACCGCCTTCCGGATCGTGGCCCTGGTGGTCATCGTCGTCGCATTGGTGCGGCGCAATCTGCGCGTCGCCCTGTTCCTGGTGATCAGCGTGGAGCTCAGCGGACTCGTCGTCGAAATCGCCAAGCAGGTCGCCGATCGTCCGCGGCCTTCCACGGCTCTGGTGTGGGCGCTATCGACTGCGTTTCCGTCCGGTCATGCCGTCGGTGTGATGGTCGGCGTGCTCGCCCTGCTGACTGTCGCGCTACCCGTAACCCGCCGCCCGCTTCGTACATGGCTCATCGTGCTCGGCGCTGTCGTGGTCATCACGATCGGCATCGGCCGCGTCGTGCTCAACGTCCACCATCCGTCCGATGTGCTGGCCGGATGGGCGTTGGGCTACGCGTATTTCGTCGCGTGCCTGCTGATGGTGCCGCCGACGCGGCCGGTCACGGAAGCGGACGAAATACCGGAAGCGCCCGATATCGCACGCTGAAAGTTGCTTCCGTGCACTCGGTCCCGACTTCACCGTCGTGCGCCAGCACCGTCGGACCGTCGACGGCCGTGAAGTGGAACTCCGGCACCCGCATCTCGTGATAAAGCGGGCTGCGTACCAACCGTCCCAGCATGAGCGAGACCAGAATGCGCAGCCGGCTGAACCTGCGCCCCGTCTCGAGAATGCGGACGTCCATCAGGCCGTCGTCGATCCGCGTTCGGTGCGACGGGGCGAAACCCGATGGCAGATAAGTCGAATTACCCAGGAAGAACAACGACGTCTGCAGCGTCTTGTTGTCGTAGGAGATTTTCACCGGCTCTTCGCGCCGCAGCGTGTGGAACATCGCGTACAGCCCCGCCAGTGGTTTGCCGATCCTGCGTTCGAGCTTCCCTCGCGTCTGGACGAACCTGGGGTACGCGCCGATGCTCGCCGTGTTGACCACCATGTGACCCTCGTTCAGACACACCACGTCGACGTACGCGACACTGCCTTTCTGTATCGCCTCGACCGTCTTGGCCGCGCTGTCGCAGCCGATGTCCTTCGCGAAGTGGTTGAACGTGCCGACCGGGAAGACCGCCAGCGGAACCCCGGCGTCGATCGCAACACCTGCGGCACACGCCACGGTTCCGTCGCCGCCGCCAACAGCAAGCACTTCGGCCCGGCCGGCCGCCGCGTGCAGCACAGCCTCGAGGTCGTCGCCCTCGGCCACCTCGACGATCTCGGCGGCCGGCAGGGAGTCGCGCACCTCGTCGATGACGCTTGCCCCTGTTCCGCTGCCGGAAGCGGGATTGATCACCAGCACGACGCCGGCTCCGTCCGGCCGGGCCGGGGTGTCGAGCCGAAGCGGGTCCGCGGTCGGAATCTTCGTCGGCACGGTCGGAGGGACTATCCGCGCGCCCAGCACCGCGATTGATGCCCCGATGCCGAATCCCGCGAACACGTCACCGGGATAGTGCGCCCCGGTGGCGACGCGGGACAGCCCGACGAGACCGCCAAGTAGCGCCAGCCCCAGACCCAGCGGAGGATTCTCCAGCCCGACGCCGACGGCAAACGCGGCTGCGCTCGCGGAGTGGCCCGACGGCAGCGAATTCGACGAGGGAGTCCGCCTGCTGCGCCTGGCCAGCGGCACCGAAAGGTGGTTCGGACGCGGGCGCTTCCAGACCCGCTTGGCGACCTGATTGGTGAACAGGCTGGTGATCGCCAGGGCCACGACGCCGCGAACCGCACCGCGCCTCGAGGCCCGATGCCCCGACACGGCCAAAGCGGCGGCAATCACCAACCACAGCTTCGAATGGTCCGCGGCCCGGGTCAGCCGCGGCATGGTCGCGTCGAGCAGGGGACTCGGCGATTCCGCGACCGCCTCGAACACCTCGCGGTCCAGGGTGCCCAGGCCCTCGCCGACCTGCCGGATGCCGCGTAGTCGCCGAAGGGGCAGCAATTTCATGACGCCAACGTATCCGGCACGCTTGACAATTAAACTTGTCAATGGCGAGGATGCAGACATGTTCGACGTCGAGGTGATCGCGGATCCGGCGGCGGCAGTCAGTGCCCTGGACCCCATCCGGGGCCGGCTACTCGCCGAACTGACCGAGCCGGCGTCGGCCGCCACCCTCGCCTCGCGCGTCGGCATCACGCGGCAGAAGGTGAACTATCACCTACGGGCGCTCGAAGGGCACAAACTCGTCGCCGTTGCCGGTGAACGCCGATGGGGCGGGCTGACGGAGCGCCTGCTCGTCGCCACCGCGGCGTCCTATGTCGTATCGCCCGGCGCCCTGGGTGCGGTCGGCGCCGACCCTGGCCGAACCAATGACCGGCTGTCCGCGAGTTACCTGATCGCGCTTGCCGCACGCGCTGTTCGGGAAGTCGGCGAGTTGTGGGGGGTCGTCCGCGAGAAGAACAAGCGACTGGCGACGTTGTCCATCGACACCGCCATCAGATTCCGGTCTCCCGCCGATCGGGCTGCCTTCACCGAAGAACTCTCCGATGCGGTGACCTCCTTGGCCGCCCGCTATCACGACGAATCCGATTCCCATGGCCGCAGCTACCGGTTGGTGGTCGCGGCTTATCCGAAGCCGAAGGAGGACGCGAAATGCCTTTGAGGAAAGACGATTCCGGCAAGCGCTGGGTAGAGATGGAGTTGCTGGTTCCCGGCGACCCGAACAGGTGTGGCACGCCATCGCCACGGGCCAAGGCATGAGCGCCTGGTTCACACCCCGGGCTTCTTCGAGGTGCTCAAGGTGTACCTCAAGAACTTCGCGGGCCAACCGGCGGCCGCCGCGCACGCCATGGCGGCTCATTCCGGCGGCGAATCGCAAGCCTGGTCGAAGCTGACCGACGCGCTGAATCTCGTCGGCGCCAACGTCGGTGACCGCCGCGAAACGCCTTCCGGCGCACCCCGGCTGGCGGGTGTCGTCGAACGCGTCCACCAAGAGGCGCAGTCCCGCCAACTGATGCTGCGACTCGACGAACCCGCGCAAGGCATCGCGTTGATCGGAAGCTTCTCGATGGGCGACGAGGCCCGAGGAATGGCCAGCATCTATTTCTACGGTCCCGGCGCGGCCGAAACCGCAGCCGCCGAAAATCCGAAATGGACGACTTGGCTGCGTGGCGTCCTCCAGGGTGAGCCCGCCGCGACATAGCATGTCGGGGTGCGTCGACTGCTGGTTCTGCTGTGCGCTTCAGTGGTCTGCCTTGCGACGGCACCCCTTACCCGTGCCGAGTTCACGCCGTGGTTCGCGCCGCAGGCCGGCAACGCCACGCAGGTGATTTCCGTTGTGGGAGACGGTGGTTCATCGGCGAAGGTTGACGTCTTCCAACGTTCGGCGGCCGGTTGGGAGCCCATCGCCGTCGGCATCCCGGCATTCGTCGGCGCCAAGGGCATGGCCCCCGAAACCCATGACGGTGAGATGAAGACCCCGATGGGCATCTTCACGCTGGACTTCGCGTTCGGCACCGCACCGAATCCCGGCGGCGGTCTGCAGTATGTCCAGGTCGGGCCCGACCACTGGTGGGACGGCGACATGAAGAGCCCGACCTACAACACCATGCAGGTGTGTAAGAAGGCGCAGTGCCCGTTCAACACCGATCCGGCCAGCGGCACCGAGAATCTAGAGATCCCGCAGTACGTGCATGCGGTGGTGATGGGTGTCAACAAGGCCCGCGTTCCCGGCAACGGCGGCGCCTTCTTCCTGCACGCGACCGATGGCGGACCCACTGCCGGCTGCGTGGCGATCGACGATGGCAAGCTGGTCGAGATCATGCGGTGGTTACGGCCCGGCGCGCTGATCGCGGTCACGCAACAGTGATCAGATGTTAAGTGCGCGACCGGCTTTCACCTTGAAGTTGAGGTTCTCCGTCGACATGGAGGCGTCGTAGGTGCGGTCGTAGCCGGTCTCGCTGATCTTCCAGCCGTCGCTGGTACGCCGGTATCGGTCGTGGTAGAAGCCCGCCCCGATCAGCATGAAATTGAAGCCGGGCACGATCACCCGGTCCTGCAGATACCAGATGGCCGACGCCTCGTCGCCGTCGACGGTGATCTCCGGATGCGTGACGCGGTGCTCGGTGAGAATCTCGGGCCCCAACGAGTTGCGCATGAAGGTCACCAACTCGTCGCGGTTCGTGAAGTGGTGTTCCTCGCCGATCGACTCGCCGTACCTGCCGACCACGTCTTCGGTGAGCGTGTCCGCGAATTCGTCCCAGTGTTTGGTGTCGAGCGCGCGCAGGTATCGGTATTTGACTTGTTGGATCTCGTCGATGTCACCCATG
>DATFCF010000378.1:0-14752 GCA_035253445.1 Mycobacterium sp. | reverse complement strand
GCCAGGATCTGCTCGCGGGTATGCAGCACCGAGGTCGGGTTGGTCGGATTCCCGACGACGACGAGATCGGCCTCATCGGGCACGGCCGCGCCGTCAAGGTCGAACGGCGGCGCAAGCACGACGTGGGCCAGCGGCACACCGACGGCGGCCAGTGCCGCTTCCGGTTCGGTGAACGACGGCGCGATGAGCGCCGCCATCCGGGGCCGCAGGTTGGGCAGCAGCGCGAACCCTTCAGCGGCGCCCGCGAGCAGCACGACCTCGTCGGCGCGGCGCCCGTGCCTGGTAGCGACGGCGGCGACCGCGCGCTGCTCGTCGATCGTGCTCGGATACCGGCCGAGGTCAGTCATCCGCGCGGCAAGCCGGTCGACCAGCCAGGAGGGCGGGTGCGCGGCGCGGACATTGACGGCGAAGTCCAGCATGCCTGGGCGCGCGGCCACGTCACCGTGGTAACGCGCGGCGGTACGCGGGAGAACTGCCACATCACGACCCTAGTGCGCCGACCGGGCAGCGCGACGACCACGCACGTCGGGGACAATGGAGGCGTGCACCCAAGCCCGCAGCTGGTGATCTTCGATCTCGACGGCACCCTGACCGACTCCGCGCAGGGAATCGTGTCCAGCTTCCGCCATGCGCTCGGCGCGGTCGGGGCCGTCGTCCCTGACGGTGACTTGGCCAGCCGGATCGTCGGCCCGCCGATGCACCACACGTTGCGCGAGCTGGGGCTCGGTGAGGATGTCGACGCGGCGATCGCCGCATACCGGGCGGACTACACCACCCGCGGCTGGGCGATGAACGAGCCATTCGACGGCATCCCCGCGCTGCTTGCCGACCTGCGCGCCGCAGGCGTCCGGCTGGCGGTTGCGACGTCGAAGGCGGAGCCGACTGCGCAGCGGATCCTCGCGCACTTCGGTCTCGACGGGCATTTCGAGGTGATCGCGGGCGCCAGCATCGACGGTTCCCGCGCGGTCAAGGCCGACGTGGTCGCGCACGCGCTGGCCCAGCTGCAGCCGTTGCCCGATCGGGTGCTGATGGTCGGCGACAGGTCGCACGACGTCGAAGGCGCCGCCGAGCACGGCATTGACACGGTCGTGGTCGGCTGGGGCTACGGGCGTGGCGATTTCGACGAAGCCGACGCCGACATCGCTCTGGCGCACGTCTCCACCGTCGACGACCTGCGTGAGGTGCTTGGTGTCTGAACCGCTGCATGTCACGTTCATCTGTTCGGGCAACATCTGCCGATCCCCGATGGCAGAGAAGATGTTCGCCCACCAGATCGACAAGCGCGGATTGTCGGGCGCGGTTCGGGTGACCAGCGCGGGAACCGGAGGCTGGCACGCCGGCGACGCGGCCGACCACCGGGCCAGCCATGTGCTGCGCGAGCACGGCTACCCCACCGCCCACCGCGCCGCGCAGGTCGGTGATGACCACCTGTCGGCCGACATGGTGGTTGCGTTGGGGCGCAATCACCAACGGATGCTTCAGGAGATGGGGGTGCCGCCCGACCGAATCCGGATGCTGCGGTCGTTCGACCCGCGTTCGGGTGCACACGCGCTCGACGTCGAGGATCCGTACTACGGCACCCACGACGACTTCGAGGATGTCTTCGCGGTTATCGACGCCGCGTTGCCAGGGCTGCACGATTGGGTGGACGAGCAGCTCGCGGACCGGGGAATCGCAAGCTAGGCCGGCGATGAACGAAGTGAAAACGCGAAATTTTCTCCAGCGCTGGGCCTTCCTTCTCCGGCCGGCGTGGCTGGCTTTGTTCGTGGTGGTGATCGCGTTCGCCTACCTGTGTTTCACCGTGCTGGCACCATGGCAGCTCGGCAAGAACACCAAGACGTCACGGGAGAACGCCCAGATTTCGCAGTCGTTGACCGCCGAGCCTGTGCCGCTGACAACACTTCTGCCACAACAGGATTCGTCAGCTCCCGACGAGCAGTGGCGGCAGGTCACCGCCACCGGGCGCTACCTGCCCGAAGCCCAGGTGCTGGCACGGCTGCGGGTGATCGACGGCGAACCCGCTTTCGAGGTGCTGGTGCCCTTCGCGGTCGACGGTGGCCCCACCGTTTTGGTCGACCGTGGATACGTGCGACCCGTTCAGGGCTCGCGGGTGCCGGCAATTCCGCCACCGCCGGGCCAGCCTGTGACGATCACCGCGCGCCTGCGCGACTCCGAACTGGTCGCACAGGGCAAGGAACCGTTCCGTCAGGACGGCACGCAGCAGGTGTATTCGATCAGCACCACGCAGATCGCGGCGGTCACCGGCGTCCCACTGGCCGGGTCGTATCTGCAATTGACCGAAGATCAGCCCGGAGGCCTCGGGGTCATCAGCCTGCCGCACCTCAACGCCGGACCGTTTCTTTCGTACGGCATTCAGTGGATCGCGTTCGGCATCATCGCCCCGATCGGGGTCGGCTACTTCGTGTATTCCGAGGTGCAGCAGCGCAGGCGGGAAAAGGCCGCGAAAGACGCGCTCGACGCCGCACCGTCGGCCCCGCTCACCCCCGAAGAAAAGCTCGCCGACCGCTACGGCCGACGGCACTGAGCGACACCGCGAGCGCCGCCGCCGCCAACTGCACCGCACGCGACAGCCGCACCGCCCGCGCTAGGTCCGATACCTGCGGCGGCGGACCGTCGCCGAGCGTCGGCCGGATCTCCAGCTCGTGGGCATATTGCGTCGGCCCGCCCAGCCGTACACCGAGCGCACCGGCGAAGGCCGCCTCCACCACACCCGCATTGGGACTGGGATGACGCGACGCGTCGCGCCGCCAGGCGCGTACTGCACCGGCAGGTGATCCCCCGACGATCGGCGCGCACGCCGCCACCAGCAGCGCCGTCGCGCGCGCAGCCAGGAAGTTGGCGGCGTCATCGAAACGGGCGGCTGCCCAGCCGAATTGGATGTACCGCGGTGAGCGATTGCCGATCATCGCGTCGAGCGTGTTGGCGCCGCGATACACCAGCACCGCCGGGACGCCGCCGACCGCCGCCCACATCAGCGGGGCCACCTGCGCGTCGGAGGTGTTCTCCGCGACGGACTCCAGCGCAGCGCGGGTAAGGCCCGCCTCATCCAGCGCCGCAGGGTCGCGTCCGCACAGCGACGGCAACAGCTCACGCGCGCCGCTCACGTCGCCGGCCTCCAGCAGTGTGGTCATCTGCGCCCCGGTCCGCACCAGTGACGTCCCCCCGAACGCGACGAAACTCGCCGCGGCCGTGGCCGCCTCCGCTGACACCCGGCCCCGCCGTCGAGTTGTCTGGTCCAGGGCCACGCCAAGCACGCCGAGCACACCCAGTAGTGCGCCCGTGTGCAGCAGACCGGCACGACGAGAATCGGCGTAGCTCAGTTGTTCCAAAGCCGCTGCGCCGCGGCCGAACAGCGCCACCGGATGACCGCTCTGCGGGTCTGAAAACAGCAGATCGAGAAGGCAACCGGCCGCGATTCCCGCGGGTCGGCCCCGACATGATCCAAACACCCCGGCAGCGTCTCACAAGGTGGTCTACTCGACACCATGAGGCTGGGTCCACCGCGGCGGCCGAGCCGGGTCGTCGACCTGATCAATCCAGCGGCGATGCTGCTGCCTGCGGCGAACGTGATCATGCAGCTGTCGTCGCCCGGCGTCGGATACGGGGTGCTGGAGAGCCCGGTAGACAGCGGCAACGTCTACAAGCACCCGTTCAAGCGGGCCCGCACCACGGGCACGTACCTGGCAGCGGCCACGCTCGGCACCGACGCGGACCGCGACCTTATCCGCGCCGCGGTCGACAAGGTGCACGCACTGGTGCGATCGGACACGTCAAGCCCGGTGTCCTACAACGCGTTTGATCCCCGGCTGCAGCTGTGGGTGGCCGCTTGCCTCTACCGCTATTACGTCGACCAGCACGAGTTCCTCTACGGGCCACTCGACGACGATGCGGCCGAAGCGGTGTATCAGGACGCCAAGAAGCTGGGCACCACACTGCAAGTCCGTGACGACATGTGGCCGGCCGATCGTGTCGCATTCGACGAATTCTGGAAGCGGTCGCTGGACGAACTTCGCATCGACCCGCCGGTGCGTGAACATCTCCGCGGGGTGGCCGCGATGGCGTTCCTACCGCTGCCGTTGCGGCTGTTGGCCGGTCGCTTCAATCTGTTCGCGACGACAGGGTTTCTGCCGGCAGAATTCCGCGCGCACATGCAGCTGCCATGGACGTCGAGCCAGCAGCGCAAATTCGAATGGTTGTTGTCCGCGTTGCGGATTGCCGATCGGGTCATCCCACGCGACGTCTGGATCCTGGGCTATCGGCTGTACCTGTGGGATATGCGATCGCGGGCGCACCGCGGCAGGCGAATCGTGTGACTCGCCTGCCGCGGCTCCCCTCGATTAGCGGGTCTTCTTTATGCTGCCGTTCGAACGCGTGGAATCGGCCGGCGTCATGCCGTACAGATCCTGCCCCTTGTCCTTTGTCGCACGATAATCCCCAGCCGTCGATACCCCGTCCATTCCCCCAGCAGCAACCTTGGCAAACCGTCAATCGGCCTCGCCACCGGCCAGCTGAGCGGATCATGACGCGCATGGATTTCCCGGCACTCACCCACGTCGCGGTCACGGTGCGTGATCTCGACGTCAGCGCACCGTGGTACCGAACCCTCATCGGCGCCGACCCTGTCCTCGACGAACACACCGACGCGGGGTTCCGCCACGTGGTGTGGCAGTTCGACAACGGCACTCTGTTCGGCATCCATCAGCACGATCGGCCCGCCGAGGGCGATCGCTTCACCGAGTTCCGGGCCGGGCTCGACCATGTGGCCTTCGGCTGCACAGACCGGGCAGAACTGCAGACGTGGGTCGATCGGCTCGACAGCCTCGGCATCGAGCACGGCGGCATCGTCGATGCGCACTACGGGTCCGGCGTGGGCTTTCGCGATCCCGACGGCATCGCGCTGGAGTTCTTCGCTCCGCCGGCGTAGTTGGTGGGCGCGGACGGTATCGAACCGCCGACCGCTGGTGTGTAAAGCTGCCGCAAAGCGTCCGCACGGTCTCATCGCGTCTCGTAGATGGCGAGATGTCCAGGTCACGCGTCCCAGATGTGTCGCCGCGTTCACCGATTCACGTCTCGTTGTTGCGCGTCTTGGCACACTCTCGGCACACCGGGGGTCGGTCTCTGCGTGCTTCAAAGATCGACTGGTTGAGTTTCGCGATCGAAGCACTCGCCCGATTGCACGCTCTAGTTGCGACCCGGCGGTGGCTCCTCGGGTAGCAGCCTTGACCTGCGATTACACGATCCGCGTTACAGAATATGCGTTACAGAATATGCGTTACAGGAATCCTGTAATCGCAGGTCAAGGGTCTAGAGCCCATAAGGAACGTTCAACCGCGGAGCTGCAGGTAATGGGTGAACCAGGTAGCACCAGCAGGTTCAGACTGATTCCGATGTCCGGAGAACCAGAACGGTCGACCGCCCGCCGCAAGAATCGAACCCGTGAATCTCTGGGTTATGAGCCGGCCGGTCGCGGTCTTGCACCGCCCACTCCGTCGCAAACGTGCAGTTCAGCCTCAATCGGCAGTTCCGCGCGCCACGCCGTGTCGAGGCGGTCTCCTCCGTTCCGCGCAGTTTCGTTCACAAATCCGTTCACATGCGGCACTGAAGCAATGCCGTTGCTACCTCCAAGGAGTCCAGTGACCACCCGTCGCCGCTTTACGCGTTACCGAAATGTGCACCAAGTCCCGCGAGGGCGATCGCTTCCTCAGCAGTGGTCAGTTCGTCGCGTACGCCTCGGCCTCGGGTCGTTCTGCGGCGGTGTAGGCGCGAATGGTGTCTTGCCGGCCGGACACGGACCCCCGGACGAGGCGTGACTGACCCCCATGGGGCCCGCGCCAAACGGTCACAGTGTCGATAACCGACGTTACGTCACGTAAACTCACTTCAGATGGCACAATACCGTTGAGCCGCAGCCGATTTTGGGCCCGCCGTGTGGGCGAGTTGTTCGGTTTGTGTGTCGAGGGTCCGGCTGAGCCGGCGCATTTGGTAGGCCATCGCGATGTCCTGTTCGGCGCTGTCGACGCATCCTGGGTACTCGGCGATCAGTGCTTCGGCGACGGCGCCTGGACGTTGATCTGCTGGCTCGCTCACTGCGGGGGCGACCACCGCGGCCAGTGCTGCCGCGTCCTGGTCCCATCAGGGCGTCGGCGGCAGCGTCGCTGCCGATCGTCTTGGTCAGTTGGCGTCGCTGTCTGCGTGGTCAGCTTCGGAATCTGCCGCGCCCATTTTCCTCATGCTACGCAGCGCACGATCGGCACGCAGTGCAGGCGCACAGACCTGCAGTAAAGCCAAATGGCTTTGGTGGAGCGGGGTTTCAACTCGTAATCGACGATGCTGCGGTTCCCAGGAACTGATCGGCCTTAGACCAGTGCAGCGCGTATCACTTGGAGTTCGGCGATGGCCTCGTCGAGAGTCCGCGCTGGTGACACTTCGGACGGCATCGTTACTTCCAGGCTTTCCACCATCCTATTGATCAGAGTGGCCGACGCCGACTGGTTGGAGGCAAGAAGGTTCAGTCGTGATTGCGCCTGCTGGGCGAACAAGTGCAGGTGGTTTCAGCGCGCACCCGTCAGGTCCAGCACCGACAATTCCCGCTCGGACTCCTGCAAGGGCCGAGAAATACCCGGGACAGATCGAGCAAGTGGATTGTCGCCGTTCGTTTGCCAACATTTAGGCAATTCTCATAATTGAGTCCGGAGGTCCACGCGGGGCGGCTCACTTCGGTCGATCGCCCGCCGGTAACCACCAGTAACGATGAGTAACCATCAGAAACAATGAATCATGTTGTTGCACTATATATTTCGTGCCCGTACGTTGGCGCACTATGAGTTTCAGCAAGTGTGGCCTCATTGCGGACGTAGCGTGCGTTGTCGGCGGGCCGGCTGTCGGTGGCATGGGCACGCCCGGGATCTGTGGCATTCCTGGATTGGGCAGCAGCGTTGGTTGCGGCGGGGGCCGGTGATGGAGTTCGTCTGGGTGGACTTGCAGTATCAGCCCCAAGGTGCCGATGTGTGGGTGTCTTTTGAGGGCAGTGGGGTGTTGCAGTGCTATCTGATGCCGAGCTCCCAGTTCGGTGCGTTCGCCAAAGGCGATGCGGTTGACTGCTTTCAGTTCGACGTCGCCCCGCCCGAGCATGCGATCCAGATACCGCACGACGGCCCGTGGCATGTGGTCATGCGTGGTGTCGGCACAGCTGAGGTCCGGGTCAGCCCGCCGGCGCGACTTGACGCGAATCTGCGCGCTATTTTGCAGCCCAAGAAACATCAGGATCCGACACCAGATCCCGGCCCCCCCGTCTCGCAGAACTCGCGCTGGCTGGTCCGACTGAGTGGCTTGCGGGGTTGCAACATGCCACCGACCAGGCGGTGGTGGATCAGATGGCCAAGATTCACGGGATACAGAGCCAACTCGACGACTCGGTGGCGGCCGCTTACATTAGCGGCCGCGGTAGCGCCGAATTCGATGCAGCAAGTGCCAGTGTCAATAAGCTTCGAGGCGAGCTGATCACGGCGCTCAACGACCTGGGCAATATCCCCGATTACTCCACAATAGATCCGAAGTCGGTCACAGTTTACCCAGACGGGAATTTCTTGTTTGACCGTACTGAGAACGGCATACCCTTCCAGATTTACGGACAATTCAAGAACCGTACCGGGAAGTTCTTCGACCAGGCCAAGGGAACCTACTACACTTTCACAAACGGAAAACTCACCAGTACCAGCACCCCGGACCCGGGCCGGGTGACTCCCGATGACGAGTTGCTGTTCAACACCATCACCGCCCTCGTGGGAGCACCTGCAGCCGCCGCACTTATCAAAGGCGCCGGAGTAGGCGCCTTTCGCGGTTTGACAGCCCTACTCAGCCGTGAAGGCGCCGACCGGGTCACTGGAATCACCGGCAAGAACGTTCTGGCCGAAGCGCTGGCCGCAGCGCAACGCCGCGCCCCGAACGCAGAAGCTGCGGCACTCAAAGCCCAGGCAGAAAAAGCAGCAGAAGAGGCCGCAAAGGCGGCAGCGGCCTTGGGTCCGCTGGCCAACGCCAGCAAGGCTGTGATCGATCCAAAGAAGTTCGAGAGATATTCCATGGACCCCGCAAATCCGAATAACAAGGGAAAATGGCAGGCGTGGGCGAGGATCGGATTTCAAGTCGATACCGAGGCCGGCAGAGCTGCGGCGACCCAGCAAGTGTTGCCACAGATCCGGGCGCAATTGCCGAACAGTCCCGCGAGCCTGAGCAAGGTAACCCCGCACGGCGAACGGTTCGAGGTCGATTCGATAATCAATGGGCCGTCGGGGAGGGGAACGCTCAAAATGGTCTATCAGATGGAAGATGGCATCCCACGTTTGATCACCAACTGGCTGGAGGTTCACAAGTGAAAGCACGGGAATGGGACACGGTGGTATTGACGGTCGATGTTCCGAGCGAATTCCGTGACGCTATCATTCCGAAAGGAACGACAGGCGGGGTCATCGAAGCCTACGAGCAGCCAACAGAGTGCTACGCGGTCGACGTGAGCATCCCCGATGCGTCGTCATTGTCGGGGTTCCAATACGACAATGTGATCCTGTACCCCGATCAATTCAATGTAGTGCCAACAGATTCGCCCTAACCTCGATCTTTCATCGGGTGGTCGTGGTGGCTTGATCGGTTTCGGATTGGTTTGTTGAGCGGTGATATTGCCCGGTGGGTATGACAGGTCGCCCGGTCAGAGGGTTCTGCCGGGTTCCATGGCCCGGTTGCCTTCCAATGTTGTTGGTGCTGAGGTATTTCATCTATCCGGGTTGGAGTCTGGATAGTGCGGTGAGCAGCAGGGTCGTCCAGGGTGCGTGGGCTGCGTAGCGCAGGTGGGTTTGTCGGACGTGGCGGGTGATGCGGGAGGCGATCGAAAACAGCCGTAGTCGTAGGCGTTTGGGCTCCCAGCGGCGCGCGGGGTGATCGGCCCGGGCGAGCATTTGGCACCATGTGGTCAGCTCCATCGCCCTGTGACGCTGCGCCGTGGACTTTCCGACTCCCTACATGCCAGTCACCAAAGCCGCTGCGAACAAGCATGTACGGCCGTTGTGTTCGAATTCGTAGCGCCTACCCTGCTGTAGTGGCAGCTCTAAACCTGTTCGACGACGACACCGGCCGCTATCCAGGTCCCGCCACCTTCAGCGAGAGTTCGTTCCACTTCCTCAACCGCGTCGACGACGCCGTATGGCAACGCGTGAGGGAGTTGCTTGAGGACTGGTATGCCCACCACCCCGACCCAGATGGCGACCTACGGTCTCGGTTTCGTGACGACAGCATCCGACAGCACCTACCGGCAATGTGGGAGTTGTACGTCTTCACGTTCTTTCGGCGCCTCGGCTTTTCAATCGATGTGCATCCGAAATTGCCATCTGGCCGACAGCCCGACTTTCTCGTCAGCCGTGAGCAAGAAAGGGTGTATGTCGAGTCCGTAGCGCTGTTCGAGAAGAGCGCAGGCCCTGACATCCTGGATTGGATACTTGCCTGCATCGACACCGCCTCCAATCCCGACTTTATGGTCGACGTCGACATCGTCAACTCCGGTACCCAATATCCGGGCAGACGCGAAATCGCTCGGCCCATCGAGTCATGGCTTGCGAACCTGGACTACGACTCGGCCCGGGCTTCGCGGAATATCGAAAATGAACGGGAACGACGCGTCTTCACGTTCCGCGACTGGGGAGTACGTCTCACTGCCCGCCCTAGAGCGCCGGATAGACGGGGCGACGGTCGCCCACTTATCGCGATCTTTCCGATCCGTTCGGCGTTCTCTGTCAGCAATGTTGACGAATTTCGAAATTTACTCAGAGACAAAGCTTCTCAGTGCAACGGCGCCGATGCCTCCGTCGTAATAGCCGTGCTGAGCGCTAGCTTGTTTGCGGGTATCGATGAACTTGCCCAGGCCCTCTACGGAGTGGTGCAGACCGAGTATTCCGCCGACGACGGCGCTTTCTTGCGAAACTTCCGGCGGACCGATGGCTACTGGCATCCGGGTCCACCGCCACGAGGGTCCCGGATCTCAGGCGTCTTGTTCGTTGAAGCCGCACGCACGTCGCGGGTCGTGTACGAGCTACCGAGGCTATGGCGGAACCCGTGGGCCACCTATCCACTTCATACCGACCTCCAGTTGGAGGCTAGATCAGCCACCGACGATGGAAAGCTATTCACCGTCGTCGAGGCCACCACCACATGGGAGGCCGTTTTCGGTCTGCCATCTGATTGGCCAGGCCTCTCTCGCTAGCGCGCGTCTACCTGGGCGCGGCCCGCCGGTGCCTTCAGAGGCATTTACCGCCTACCTGCGCTAAGTCAGGCCCATCCCCGCGCACAATGTAGCGATGACCGGCGCACGAGCTAGATGCAGTCCTAGAGATAACGCATGGCTCCTCGACCGCCAGCTCGGCGACATCGAACTCCAGCACGTGGCCAGCATTGGCGCGGCCCACCGCACCGCCTCGGAGAGGCCGTGATTCGCCAGTACTGGCTCGCTGTGATGGCACGGTTGCGGCTTCGCCGCCTCGCCGAGCCGAGGTGGTGGCGCTGGCGCAAGCGATGGCACCGTTGGAATGTTCAGCGGACCCGCTGGTTGCAGGCACGATCCAGCCGACTTGACGGCCAGCGCAAGAATTTCGCCGTTGCCCTGGGAGAACTTGGTGTGTTGCCGCGAGCGCGCCCGGATTCGGTTGGCACATTCTTGGCACAGCGGGGGTTGCCCGTCGGGATGGATAACCCCGTTTGAACTGGGGAACATCGGTGGGCGCGGACGGTATCGAACCGCCGACCGCTGGTGTGTAAAACCAGAGCTCTACCACTGAGCTACGCGCCCCGTCGGAGGAAAGGTACACGCCTACGACGTGCGACGGGAAATTCCGTCAGGCCGATCCAGCCGATTTCAACGCGTGGATCCACACCGATTGGTCGCGCGGCTGCCCCGGCTGCATCATCTCCGCGAACCGGATGATGCCGGCTCGATCCACCACGAAGGTACCGCGGTTGGGAAAACCGGAGTCGTGGTTGAACACGCCATACGCCTGGCTGACCGCGCCGTGCGGCCAGAAGTCCGACAGCACTGGAAACGTGAAGCCGCTCTGCGTCGCCCAGATCTTATGCGTTGGCGGCGGGCCGACCGAGATGGCGAGGGTGGCCGTGTCGTCGTTCTCGTAGTCCGGCAGGTGGTCCCGGATCTCATCGAGCTCGCCCTGACAGATCCCCGTGAATGCCAGCGGGAAGAACACCAGCAGCACGTTGCGGACGTCGCGGTAGTTGCTCAGCGTGACCGGCCGGCCGTTCTGGTCCTTCAGCGTGAAGTCGGGAGCCTCGGCGCCCACGTCGAGCACTAGCGCCACCCTCTGCTCTTCGCGCGAGCGCTCATCGCCACCCTCTGCTCTTCGCGCGAGCGCTCATCGCCTCCCCGCCGCTTTTGATTTCGGCTGCACCAGCCTGCTGGCGATCCAATCCCCCAGGTTCGCCGACGACGTCTGCATCAACCCCGCGGTGGGCGCCGATTCGGCGATCTCGGCGGGCTGCACATGACCGGGTTTGCCCGTCTTAGGGGTAACGACCCAGATCACTCCGTCGTCGGCGAGCGGCGTGATGGCGTCCATCAACCGGTCGACCAGATCCCCGTCACCGTCGCGCCACCACAGCACCACGACGTCAACGACGTCGTCGGCGTCTTCGTCGAGCAGCTCGCCGCCGCTCGTCTCCTCGATGTCGACCCGGATGTCGTCATCGGTGTCTTCGTCCCAGCCCAACTCCTGCACAACCTGATCTTTTTGGATGCCCAGCCTGAGGGCGAAGTTCGGGGCGTCACCCGCCGCGACCACCGTCGGTCCTCCTTCAGCCAGCTCGGGCGCACCGTGCGCCCGAGATGTTCTGAGCCCTATCGTCGCACGCCGACGCTCGAGCGCTGTGCCCTGGCGTCCAGGTTCGTCAATATGAGGCGTCGCACAGGTCCAGCGCCGTCGTCTTGGAGTCGTTCAACCGGGTGATAGCGGCGTTGAATTCGTCGGTCCCGTAATTTCCGGCGATCGCCGTCGCAACACCCCTTGCCGCGTCGACCCAGTCGTTCAGAGCGTCCCTCAGCTCGGGCGTCAACGGGTCGGACACGCTGCGGGCCACCAGGTCGGCGCTGTTGTTGAGGGCGTCGATCGCGGGGCCGGCCTGGGTGCTGACGTCGGCATTGCGGTTGAAGGCGTCGACGTAGTCGTTCACCGCGGTGATCGCGTCCACGCTGGACGAACTCAGCGCTTCGCACGACGAATGGATCGCCGCCGTGGTGAGCGACTCCTGGCGTTCTGACTCCCGCGAGCTCGAACTGGAGGCCGACTCCTCGATCGACGCCGATACCGACGCCCGGTAGACCGGCGCCTCGCCGGTGTCGACAGTGGCGGCGCCCTCGGTCACGCTGCTACATCCGACGATGACCATCGCCGTGGCGGCCAGGCTCCCCATTACAAGGGCGGCCATCCGCAGCCGCTTGGGACATAGCCACCCGACCAGCACGATCTGCAGACGTTACCGGTTCGAACCTGCGATGGCGGGTTCATTCCATGCCACACCCCCGACAGTGCACGTGGGGCAGGATGAGAGAAGGATGGAGGCCGCTACGCCGACCGCGTATGCACCTCTAGCACCCACCCCGCCTAACAAGGAGCGGAAGTTGACCACCGAGTTCGCGCGCCAGGACCTGGCCCAAAACTCCACCACCGCAGCCGAACCCGATCGTGTTCGAGTGATCCGCGAAGGCGTCGCGTCGTATTTGCCAGACATCGATCCCGACGAGACCTCCGAATGGCTGGAGTCCTTCGACGATCTGCTGGAACGGTCCGGGCCTGCGCGCGCCCGCTACCTGATGCTGCGATTGCTGGAACGCTCCGGCGAACAGCGAGTAGCAATCCCCGCGCTGACATCGACCGACTATGTGAACACCATCCCGACCGAGCTGGAGCCGTGGTTCCCCGGCGATGAGGATGTCGAGCGACGTTATCGCGCGTGGATCCGGTGGAACGCCGCGATCATGGTGCACCGCTCGCAGCGCCCGGGAGTCGGTGTGGGAGGCCATATTTCGACGTACGCGTCGTCGGCGGCGCTGTACGAGGTCGGGTTCAACCACTTCTTCAGGGGCAAGGCGCACCCCGGCGGCGGCGACCAGGTTTTCATCCAGGGCCATGCCTCGCCGGGCATCTACGCCCGCGCCTACCTGGAGGGCCGGCTTACCGCCGACCAGCTCGACGGCTTCCGTCAGGAGCACAGCCATCCCGGCGGCGGCCTGCCGTCCTACCCGCACCCGCGGCTGATGCCCGACTTCTGGGAATTCCCCACGGTGTCGATGGGCCTTGGCCCGATGAACGCGATCTACCAGGCGCGGTTCAACCACTACCTGCACGACCGGGGCATCAAGGACACGTCCGACCAGCACGTGTGGGCGTTCCTCGGCGACGGCGAGATGGACGAGCCGGAAAGCCGCGGACTGACCCACGTCGCCGCCCTCGAGGGCCTGGACAACCTCACGTTCGTCGTCAACTGCAACCTTCAGCGCCTCGACGGCCCTGTCCGCGGAAACGGCAAGATCATCCAGGAGCTGGAGTCCTTCTTCCGCGGCGCCGGCTGGAACGTCATCAAGGTGGTGTGGGGCCGCGAATGGGACGCGCTGCTGCACGCCGACCGCGACGGTGCGCTGGTGAACCTGATGAACACCACGCCCGATGGTGACTACCAGACCTACAAGGCCAACGACGGGGCGTACGTCCGCGACCACTTCTTCGGTCGCGACCCGCGCACCAAGGCGCTGGTGGAGAACATGTCCGACGCCGACATCTGGAACCTCAAGCGCGGTGGCCACGACTATCGAAAGGTCTACGCCGCCTACCGCTCGGCCACAGAGCACAAGGGCCAGCCGACGGTGATCCTGGCCAAGACCATCAAGGGCTACTCGCTCGGCGCCCACTTCCAGGGTCGCAATGCCACGCATCAGATGAAAAAGCTTGCGCTGCAAGACCTCAAGTACTTCCGCGATTCCATCCGAATCCCGATCAGCGACGAGCAGCTCGAGGAAAACCCCTACCTACCGCCGTATTACCACCCCGGTCCGGAAGCTCCGGAGATCCGGTACATGCTCGAACGCCGCAGGGCGCTCGGCGGTTTCCTGCCGGAACGGCGGACCAAGACCAAAGCGCTGACGCTGCCCGGCCGCGACGCCTACAAAGCACTCAAGAAGGGCTCGGGCAACCAAGAGGTGGCCACCACCATGGCCACCGTCCGAACCTTTAAAGAGTTGTTGCGGGACAAGGAGATCGGGCCTCGCTTCGTACCGATCATTCCGGACGAGGCGCGCACGTTCGGCATGGACTCCTGGTTCCCGAACCTGAAGATCTACAACCGCAACGGTCAGCTCTACACCGCCGTGGACGCCGAGTTGATGCTGGCGTACAAGGAATCCGAAATCGGCCAGATCCTGCACGAGGGCATCAACGAGGCGGGGTCGACGGCCTCGTTCACCGCAGTGGGCACGTCGTACTCCACCCAAAACGAGCCGATGATCCCGATCTACATCTTCTACTCGATGTTCGGCTTCCAGCGCACCGGAGACGGGTTCTGGGCGGCCGCCGACCAGATGGCCCGCGGCTTCGTTCTCGGGGCCACCGCCGGGCGCACCACACTCGTCGGCGAAGGCCTGCAGCACGCCGATGGGCACTCGCTGCTGCTGGCCTCGACGAACCCGGCCGTG
>DATFCF010000377.1:0-2474 GCA_035253445.1 Mycobacterium sp. | reverse complement strand
GTAAGCCCCTTATCGGACTGGCCGACCGCGGTAGTCCACTAAGGACGGCGGACTGGTCTCGCGATGCCATCCGCCTGGCCACTGGCGGGGATGACGGCATAGTACGAATCTGGGACGGATCGCTCGGCTCTCTCCTGCTGCAACTCACCGGCCATCCAAGGCGGGTCCTGGCGGCGGCGTGGTCTCACAATGGTGCGCATTTAGCTACCGCCGGAGATGGCGGAACGCGGATCTGGAACCCAGCGCATCCTACTGCCAGATTTGACGACCAGCACGATGCCGTCAAGTCAGTAGCGTGGTCCCGAAACGGTGCTCGTCTCGCGATCGCAGGAACCGACCGTGCCGTCCGGATTACCGATCACATTGGGGGTTCCATCAACCTTGACTGCAGCCGTTGGGTGCGGTCGGTCGCCTGGTCCCCCAACGACCGTTACCTCGTCACCGTCGAAGCCGACTACACCATCTCCCTCTGGGCGACTGGGAACGGCCGCTGCGTTGACGTGTTGACAAACCACTTCAGACCGCAACGCCGCGCAGTAGTCCTGGACAACAGGTCGTTCGGTGCTGTGGCATGGTCGTCGGACAGCAAACTGCTAGCTGAGCTTCCCCCCGAACGCCGGACACCTCCGGTGTGGGGTCAGCAGACCGGGTCTGGTCCGCTGTGGAGGGTCTCGAAGGTGATCGGGCTGTGCATTCCGATGCTGGAATGGCGGCGTTTCGGGTTGTACCAGCACTCTATCCACTCGAAGATGCCGTTGGCAAGTTCATCGCGGTTCTGCCATGTTTTCGAGTCGAGCAGCTCGAGTTGCATCGTCCCCCAGAACGACTCCATCATCGCGTTGTCGTAGCAATCGCCGACCGTGCCCATCGAGGCGAGAAGATTCGCCGCGTGCAGGCGTTGCCCGAACGCCCACGATGTGTATTGTGAACCGTGGTCGGAGTGCAGAATCGTGCGGGCGTTCTCGGCGCGTTTTCCGGGTTGTCGACGGATGATGGCCATGCCGAGGGCGTCGGTGACCAGCTCGGTGCGCATGTGGCCGGCGATGGACCAGCCCACGATCAGGCGGGAATAGGCGTCCATCACCGCCGCGCAGTACAACTTCCCTTCGGTGGTCGGGTGCTCGGTGATGTCGGTGATCCACAAGACGTTCGCCGCGTCAACGGTGAACTGGCGGTTTACCAGGTCATCGCTCGGCTGGGCGTCCGGGTCGCGCACTGTGCAGCCGCGCTGCCTGCGCCGGTAGAGGCCCTGGATCCCGGCCTCGCGCATCAGCCGGGCGACCCGCTTGAGGTTCACCGGCAGCCCGAGGCCGAGGCTGAGTTCGGCGTGCACCCGCGGCGAGCCGTACGTGCCGCGGGACTCCTCATGGATCTGCTTGATCTGCTTGAGCAGCAATTTGTTCTCCTGGCGTCGCGGCGAGTCGAGCCGAGATAGCCACTCGTAGTAGCCCGACCGCGACACGTTCAATACCCGGCAGGCCACCGCAACATCGATGTTGTCGTCGGCGAGTTCACGGACCAGCGGGAAGACTAGTTTGGGAGAACATTTTCACGGGCGAAGTACGCCGCCGCCCGCTTGAGGATCTCGACTTCCATCTCCAGTCGGCGTTTGTCTCTGCGTAGCTCGACGAGTTCCTTCTTCTCCTTGCTTGTCAGCTGCGTGGGGCTGTCGTTGTCGTCGACGTCGGCCTGGGCCATCCAGTTCCGCAGGCACGACTCGGAGATGCGCAGTTATTTCGCCAACTCGGCAACGGGCTTGGACTTCTGGCGAGCGAGCTCGACGGCACGACGACGGAACTCGGGCGGGTGGGGAGCCGGCACGACGACATCCTTCCCGGTGGCCACGGCCACCTCAGGTCAGGTGTCCGGGCTACGGGGGGAAGCTCACTTCGCTGCGAACCAGGCGTTCGTCCAGCACGTGCTGGCGATGGACACCACGAACTTCGGCGCGCCCGCCGGTACCGGCCTCGACCCGCACGTGATGTGGCGGGCGATCACGGACCCGGCGCTGCAGAACGCCGCCTACGTCGGCGTCATCCTGTGGGAGGCGTTGACCGCGGTGGTGCTCGGCGCCGCCGTCGTGCGATGGGTACGGGAGCGCGGCACGTCCTACCGGTCCGCCCGTGCCCTCTCGACGGTCGGCCTGCTGATGCTCGTCGCCCTGTTCCTCGGCGGTTTCATCGTGATCGGTGGCGAGTGGTTCCAGATGTGGCGTTCGACGGCCTGGAACGGGCTCGACCCCGCCTTCCGCAACACGGTGATCGCGCTGGTCGCCCTGGTGCTGGTGCACCTGCCGTCGACGGTGTGGGCGCGGGAACGCTGAGCGGAGGATGGTGGCATATGCACCGACCCGCGGCGGCGGGGTCAGCCGCGAGCCGGTGCCGACCAGCGCATTACCGGTGCCGTGAACGATGACACATGGGTTCCGCTGATCGGGAAGGATCACGGCCGGTTCTGACGCAGCGTCAAGATCG
>DATFCF010000376.1:0-2387 GCA_035253445.1 Mycobacterium sp. | reverse complement strand
GATGATGACACCGGAGCCCAGCGAATTCTGCATGCGCTCCTGCGGCATGCCGAATCGCTCGCCGAAGAACCGGCGGAACAGCGGATCGTTGGCAAACGGCGACACGAACGTCTCGACGCGCGCCCGCACATAGACGTTGACCACAGCGGGTGCAGCCTTCTTGACGATCGGCGCGAAGGAGTATTGCGCCGCCTCGCGCGATGGCGGCAGCTCGCGGCGCTGCGCCGCCGTCGGCCCCGAAAGCGCGGCCGCGCCGCAACCGGCCAGCGCGATCACGGTCGCGAGGCGAGGAATGCCGATTCGTCTCATGCGCGCACGTCCTGCTGCCAAACCGGTGCGTGGCTGTTTGCCTCGATTGCAGCCCCGGCGCAACGATTTGCGTCCAGCTTTGCCCAAGCACTAGGCAAAACACTCCCAGGCGACGCCGCCTGTGGAACGACCGGGAAATTCGCCTGCCAAATACTGTCAGCAGAGGTCATCACGTCCTCGCGAGCCACCTGCCGATATCCGTTGCGCGCGCATATATCGCTGCAACGCAATAAAGCGCAAACAAGCCGCCGGACAACCAATGTCGACCTTTGGATCGCTAGGACCCTCGCGGGTCCTGTTCATTGTAACGCTTACGCTAGGTGCGCTGGGTCTCGCCGGTTGCGAGCCGAACAAACCACAAGCCAAAGCCGCGCCGCCGCCCGCACCGCAAGTGACGGTCGCGAAGCCCGCCAAACGACTCGTCACCGACCGCGATGAGTACGTCGGCCGGTTCGTGGCGGTGGATTCCATCGAGGTGCGGGCACGCGTTTCCGGTTACCTCGACAAGATCCATTTCCAGGACGGGCAGCTCGTGAAGCAGGGCGACCTGCTGTTCACGATCGACCGCCGCCCGTTCGAGGCGGCCCTGGCGCAGGCCAAGGCCAATCTCGAGCAGGCCCAGGCCAACCTGGCCTTCGCCAAGGCCGATCTGGAACGGGGCCAGGGCCTCGTACGCGGCAGCACGATCACGCAGCAGACCTACGACCAGCGCGTGCAGGCGAAGGGCATCGCCGAGGCCTCCGTCGGCGCCCAGACGGCGGCCCTGCAACAGGCCATGCTGGATCTGGAGTTCACCGAGTTGCGCGCTCCCATCTCGGGGCGGATCGGGGATCGGCGCGTATCCGTCGGCAACCTCGTGACCGGCGGCACGACAGGCACCACGACGCTCCTCGCCACCATCTCCAGCATCGACCCGATCCGGTTCGAGTTCACGATGGATGAGGCATCCTACCTCAGGTACATGCGCCTCGCCGGCGATACCGCCAACGCCACCACGCGCGGCGTGAACATTCCCGCGCGCCTGAAGCTGATCGACGAGGCGAAGTTCACCCACGAGGGCAAGACCGACTTCGTCGACAACGCCATCGACCGGACGACGGGCACCATCCGCGGCCGCGCCGAGTTTCCCAATCCCGACGGCGTGCTGACGCCGGGGATGTTCGGCCGCATCCAGCTTCCGTCGGGGCCGCCAGCCGAATCGCTGCTCGTGCCCGACGTGGCGATAGGCACCGAGCAGGTGCGCAAGTTCGTCCTGGTGGTGGGCGCCGACAATGTGGCGCAGCCGAAGTTCGTCACCCTCGGGACGGTGGTTGACGGATTGCGGGTCGTCACAGCGGGCCTCGACGCCGACGACCGCGTGGTCGTCAACGGCCTGATGCGGGCGCGCCCGGGCACGAAGGTGACGCCGCAGGAGGTGGCGGGCAGCGGCGACGCTTCCGTGTTCGCCAGCGGCTCCCAGCCGACCGCCAACTGACGCTGCGGAGCCAACGATGCGCATCTCCCGCTATTTCATCGACCGGCCGATCTTTGCCGCGGTGCTATCCGTGGTGTTCGTGATCCTGGGCGTCGTCTCTTACGGCCGGCTGCCGGTGGCCCAGTATCCCGAGATCGCACCGCCGGTGGTGAACATCACCGGCCAATACCCCGGCGCCAGTGCGGAGGTGGTCGCGGCCACGGTCGTGACGCCCATCGAGCAACAGGTGAACGGCGTCGAGAACATGCTCTACATCACATCGAACTCGACGGGCGACGGGCGCTTCACCATCGCCGTGACCTTCGAGCTCGGCACCAATCTCGACATCGCCCAGGTGCAGGTGCAGAACCGGGTGGCCGTCGCCCAACCCCGGCTGCCGCAGGACGTGCGCAACATCGGTGTCACCGTGGCGAAGGCGTCGCCCGACCTGATGATGGTCGTGCACCTGTTCTCTCCCGACAAGTCGCGCGACACCCTCTTCATCTCCAACTATGCCAGCCTGCGCATCGTCGATGTGCTCAACCGCATCAACGGCGTCGGATCGATCACCGTGTTCGGCGGCCGCGACTACTCGATGCGCATCTGGCTGGATCCCGACCGCCTG
>DATFCF010000375.1:0-3102 GCA_035253445.1 Mycobacterium sp. | reverse complement strand
CGCGCCGGCCACCGTGACCTGGGTCGGGTCGAGGCCCTCGACGCTGGACGCGACCAGGTGCACGATCGCCTGCACCTGCTGGTTGGACAGCGGCTTGTTGGGCGACGACTGCACCAGCACGGAGGCGGTGGTCTTGTCCTGGTCGTCGGAGAAGACGTCCTTCTGCGGTACGACCAGGTGCACGGTGGCCGCCTCGACGCCGTCGATGGACTTGATGGTGCTGGCCAGCTCACCCTCCAGGGCGCGCTGATAGTTGACCTGCTGCATGAAGTCGCTGGTGGTGATGCCCTGCTGGTCGAGCAGCGCGTAGCCGGTGTCGGACTCGCCGGGCAGGCCCTCGCCGGACAGCTGCAGCCGCAGGTCGTACACCTGGTCCTGGGGCACCATGATGGTGGTCCCGTTGTTGGCCAGCTCGTAGGGCGTGCCGGACTCCTGCAGCGACTCGACGATCGCGCTCGCATCCTTGCTGGACAGGTTGCTGAACAGCGCCGAGTACGTCGGCTTGGACGCCCAGGTGGCGAAGAAGTAACCGCCGATGGCCAGGGCCAGGATGGCGAAGACGGTGACCGCCTTCTGCCCGGGGGTGAAGGACTTGAAGGTGTCGCCGACCTTGCGTACGGGCGCGGGGAGACGGTCGGTCATCTCAGGCCTGCATCCTCATCAGTTGCGCGAGCGCTGGCGAATGGCAGAGGCAGTGACGGCGCTCAGCACCTTCACGAGCCGAACCGACGCAGGATTAGACTTCGGCACCTCGATGGCCCTGGTCGTCCGGTCGGCTGATCCGTCCATCGGCACCCGACACGATGTCTTTAAAGCCTGAAGGGTTGCAGACAGGGAGTACTGAGGTCCGCCCTAACGGGCCGCTGTGCCGACACGAACGCCGACCACCGCGGGAAATGTGCTACGGCCGGCGTGCGGCACCCGCGAGGGTAACCACGACAAGCCGGTGCACGGCCGCTGCCGAGGCAAGACTGTTGCCTGCGGCACGGGCATGAAGGCAGGAGTTCGCCATCGACAAGCCCCGCGGGACAACCCGCGATGGCTTGCGTAGAGAGCAAGAACAGCGTCGCCAGCAGCGCCAGCCGTCAACCCGACGCCAATTCCTCCGGACCTGACACATCGCCGGGCGACAACGCAGAACCGCATCCGCGAGACGATCGCGTGCCAGAGGTGCACCGACCCTGGGTGCGCGGCGTCCGCCGGTGACGTTACGCCGATCCCGGCGTGACCGGCAGAGCGTACGAGGTGGCGCGGGGCCCAGCCACGACTGACCAGGACCGCCAAGCCGCAACGATGCAACCCGGGCAAGCAATCGCCCGCACGCCGCGCGGCATCACACGACTCGCTCTACTATCCGCCATAGGAGGCGCACGAAGTACCGCCGGCCGGATCCCGCACACGCCGTCTCAGCCCAGCGACCGAGACAGAAACCATGCACGCACGCTCCGAGGACCTTGAGACGGGCTGTTATCCGCACGGTCGTACGGACACACGGGGCGCGAGCCCGCGGATTCCCTGCATCACGGCCGCCTCCTGACCAGTAGGCACGGTTTGAACCCACAGAAAGGAACCGGCATGACCGTTCGAACGACACGTCGGACCGTCGGCACACTCGCCGCTGCCGCAGTCACCGGCACCCTTCTCGCCCCGGCCACCCAGGCCAGCGCCGCACCGAGTCATAGCTCCAAAACCGTCCGCCACGACATCACCTTCATCGCGATGCTCCTGCCGCACCACGAACAAGCTGTGCGGATAGCCTCGGTGGCCGCCGAGCGCGCGACGAGAGCCGATGTCCGCCGCCTGGCAGCACACATCGCCGAAGAACAGTCACACCAGATCCGGCAGATGCGCGCCTGGCTCCAGCGGCGCGACGCCCGCCCGAAGCCTCCCCCCGAACCAGTGCAGGAGATGAACCGGCAGGACCTGCGGATGCTTCGGGACGCCCGAGGCGCCGAGGTCGATCGGATGTTCCTGATGATGATGCGGCCGCACCACGCCCAAGGCGTCAGCGAGAGTGAAGACGAGCTGATGCACGGTCGCGACCCCTTCGCCCTCGGTCTCGCCCGCACCAGCAAGCGCGACCAGAGCCGTGAGATCGCAGCGATGAACGACATGCTCGCCGCCCTCGGCTGACCGGGCAGCAAGCACGCCGGCACGGTCCGGGCCCACCAGGTCCCGGACCGTCGCTTGCCCGACCAGAGGCACCAACACACGAGACCGACTCAAGTTGTAACCGCCGGAATGAACCCCTGACGGTTAGGCTCAGCGCCGGTGACCCGGCTCGCACCGGGTCGCGCGCGCACGAACGGAACAAAGAGTCTTGACGGCCAGAAGGAGCTGACCGGTGGCGCTGGCATCGCTGATCCTGGCAACGGCTGTCGCCGTGCTCGCCCTGTACGGTGCGTCGTGGGCGCTGTCGACAGCGAGACAGGTGACGCCGTCCCTACCGTACGAGTCAGGATCAAAGCCCGAGCAGCACGCCGCATCCCGCTACCACGTGCGCTGGTACGCCGTCAGCGTGCTGTTCCTGGCGTTCGATATGGAAATGGTCTTCATGTACCCGTGGGCCGTCGTCGTCGCCGACATGGGAGCGTCGTCGCTCGTTGAGATGTTCGGATTCCTGCTCGTCCTGCTTGTCGGCGTGGGGTATGTCTGGCGTGAGGGGGCGCTGCGGTGGAGCTGACGCGTCGGCTGCAATGCTGGGCATTCGCCCGCCCCCACGCCCTGCTTGTGGACGCACCTGGCAGCGCCACGCTCCGGTGGCAGATGGAGGAGGAGCTGGGGCGAAGATCGTGGGACCTCGCGTTGACACCGGCGGACGCCGATCTTCTTGTCGTTCTGGGTCAACCCGGGCCGGAACTGTCCGCGGCCATCGAAGAGTTGTGGACACAGATGCAGCACCCCCGCCGACAGCTTCACATTCGCAACGAAGCTGACATAGCTGACGGGTTGCGTGCTGCGGCGAGCGCGCTGCTGCAGCGCACCGACGACGACCCCAAGCTCGAGGTACGCCGGGAAGCCGTTGCACCGGACACCGGCCCGCACAGTGCCGGACACCTTGACACGGGGGACACGGACGGGGAACCAGCTCTGCCCACGCAC